>LNGD01000155.1 GCA_001587675.1 Candidatus Methanofastidiosum methylothiophilum | reverse complement strand
TAAGTCTGATATGGCCCACCTTTAATCCATTCTTTCTGGCCATTTTTACAGCGCTTACGGCAGGTCTTGAAGTTGTACCATAAGAAACAACAATGATCTCTGCATCTTCAACAAATGATTCTTCATAATACCAAATATTGTCTATATCGTCTTGAACTTTCTCAACTAATCTTCTAACAAGCTCTTCGTGAACTTCAGCGGAAGTAGTAACTGGGAATCCTCTTTTATCATGTGTTAATCCCGTGACATAAGTTCGGTAACCCGATCCAAATGGAGCAAATTCCGGTACTTTTGATGGTCTTGTAAAGCCTGTTCTATAAGGCCTATATTTATCTGGACCTATAGTAGCAGGATGCCTCTCATCTACTCTTACTTTTGTAACGTCAGGTAATACTACTTTCTCTCTCATATGCCCAATTTCAGCATCCATAAGTAGAACTACTGGAACTCTATAATCTTCAGATAGATTAAATGCTTCAATTGTAAGATCTAAAGTTTCCTGAACAGATTTTGGTGCAAGGGCAATAAGCTGATGGTCTCCATGCGTGCCCCACATTGTCTGCATAACATCTCCTTGAGCAGCTTCAGTTGGCTGTCCTGTGCTTGGGCCACCCCTTTGAACATTAACAATAACACAAGGTATTTCTGCCATGCATGCATAACCAATACATTCTTGCATTAATGAAAATCCTGGTCCACTTGTTGCGGTCATTGATTTTACACCTGTACATGATGCACCAATAACAGAAGCAATACTTGCTATTTCATCTTCCATCTGAACATAGACTCCGCCTAATCTAGGCATCCATGTCGCCATGCCTTCTGCTACTTCAGTTGCGGGAGTGATAGGATAGCCAGCAAAAAATCTGCAATCTGCAATCAATGCACCGTATACGGCTGCGTCGTCACCTTGTATAAAAAGTTCTTTTTTACCTAATAATCTAATAACATCATTTGTCATCTTTATCCTCCACGATAATTGCAAAGTCAGGACACATCAATTCACATAAGTGGCACTTAACACATTTTTCAGGATACTTAACTTCTGGAGGGAATACACCTTTCTTGCTAAGTTTTTCTGATTTCACATATACTTTATGGGGGCAATATTCAATACACAAAAGGCACCCCTTGCAGTAGTTTGAGTTGATATGAATCAAATAATCACCGCAATAATATAAAAAAAAGAAATTTAAACATTTTATAAAGTTTATCATTATAATGATTATTTTAACGCAACTAAGAAAAATAATAAGACATTTGTCCAAAAAATAAAGGTTTTACCTTCCATATTCAATATGTGCTTTTGCAAGATGTCTTGCTGCCAAAGCACCAATAAGAGATATTTCCCCTGCAAGAACAGTAGATGCAATTATCTCGGATAGTGTCTTTGAATTATCCCCACTGTTTTTACCGCCTCCAGAAAGACCAAGTATTCCAAGAGCTTCTTTTTGAGTTTCAATTTTTGTTCCACCGCCTACTGTTGCAACTTCTAGAGAAGGCATGGTTACAGCAAAATAAACGCCATTTGTATCCTCTTCAACTGTAGTAAATCCCTGACTTCCTTCAACAACTTGAGCTATGTCTTGACCTGTAGCCAAAAAAACAGCTGCTACGATATTAGCAAAGTGAGCATTAAATCCATAAGAGCCTGCTTGAGCAGACCCCAATAAATTCTTACGATAGTTTACCTCTATTATAGTTTTAGAATCGGTCTTTAATTTTCTCTTTATTATATCATTAGGTATTATGACTTCAGCGGTAATACTTTTTCCTCTTCCTTCTATGAGATTAATTGCTGAAGATTTTTTATCAGTACAAAGATTGCCTGAAAGTGAAATACTTTCTATATTGGGGAAATAAGATTCAATTAGATTTATTGCGGCGTCAGTTCCTATAGTAACACCGTTCATTCCCATAGAATCCCCAGTGTCAAAAACAAATCTGAGGAATAAATTTCTACCTAAAAGGTAAGGCACGATTTTTATCAATTTTCGAAATTTTGAATCCTTCTCAGCTTCCTTCTTGATTTCGTCAAAATTTTTTTCAATGAATTCAATGATTTTATAATAGTCTCTCGAAGAGTTAAGTCTTAAAACAGGCGCTCTTGTCATCCCATCTCTAAAGATTGTTGTTATCGCACCACCTGAAGAAGTTATGACAGATGCACCCCTATTTGTACTTGCTAATAATGCACCTTCAGATGTCGCCATTGGAACATAAAAGTCTCCTTTAGCGTAATTACCATTGATTTTGAGAGGCCCGATAACTCCCATGGGAACCTGTACCGCCCCGATCATATTTTCTATATTCTTACCAAAAAGATTATTTGGATCAATAGTATATTTGCCTATATTTGGAAGATTGGTATTTCTTAATTTTTGAATTGCCTCTCTTCTTATTTCAACTGCTTCCTTAGGTGTCTTGGTAAAATTTTCAATTTGATATATTTTTATTTCGCCATTAAGTATTTTCTGTAAAAGTTCTTCTTTTTCCATGATATCATCTATGGGTGAGAGTATTCAACAATTGGTCTAAATTTGTATCCATAACAAATTATTCCATCGTCATTGTACTCCATTATCTTTCTTGTGACCATTTCAACTTCCATGCCAATTTCAAGTTCTTCCGCTCTTGCATCAGTAATTTGAGCTGTGATTACAGGCCCTTCCATAAGTTCTACAAGTGCTACTGCATAGGGTAGATTATATTTATGCTCCTTTGGAGGACTATTGATATTTGTAAAAGTAAGTATCTTGCCCCTTCCTATGAATTGATAATCTTCATAATTTCTACTTCTGCACTTAGGACATACAGTTCTGTAAGGATAGGATAGTTTTCCACAGTCCCTGCATTTAGATCCCATTAATCTATATCGTTTAATTTGTTCTCTCCAGTGCCTTGGTACGTCCATTTAATCACCCCTCTCAAGAATACATACAGATATGGTAGCTCCACTACCCCCTATATTCTCTGCAAGCCCTCTTTCAGCATCAACTCTACCATCGCCTCTAAGACTATATACTAGCTCTCCAATTTGATAAACGCCAGTTGCTCCAACAGGATGCCCTCTAGCTTTGAGACCTCCATATAGATTTATAGGAAGATCTCCACCAATGTAGTGCTGACCTTCAAGAGCCATCTTTGTTCCTTCACCTTTTTTCGCAAATCCCATGTCTTCTAT
>LNGD01000154.1 GCA_001587675.1 Candidatus Methanofastidiosum methylothiophilum | reverse complement strand
CTTTGAACTTCTTGTCTGGTGATGTATATGCCTTTATTATCCCTGGGACTTCTATTTGGGATTTTGATAGTGTACCAGTTATTACTAATGCCATATCGTTCTCGTCCAAGAATTCTGCAACTAGCGAGTAGAATAACAACTCTTTTGTGTCTACTTCTCCTTTTTCTGCTTTTGGCCCCATTATGTAGGTGTCTTGGATTAAAAGTTCATCCACATTATCCAATGAAATTGCACCTTCAACTATTATGGCTTTTTCTGGATTTTCTCCGAATGCCACTTTTTGCATATACTTCCTTGGGGGTATCGGGATTATGGTGTCTTTCTTTACCTCAAATCCATTGGTCTTTTGGTACCCTTTCTCTAGTGTTTCCCCTGTATTCTTGTCATATTCTCTTCTTCCAATTGGGTTGAACTCTATACCATTCTCCGTTTTATTTATGTGTAGGGATTTTATCCTAGTATCTGGTTTTCTAGTTCCCTTGAAGAGTCTACAAGATACTGTTTTCTTTCCTATTGCAAATCCAATTCCCCCATAGGATAATGAGGGTTTTGGCACTTCTTGTGCCTTTTGCTGAATCTTCTTTACTTCTTCCTTTGCCAAAACTATGGCTTGATTTTCATTACTCATATCTTCTACCTCTAAAATTTAGTATATTCTATTTTCTCATTATGTGTTCGTTACTTGAAACTTCTATACTCCTGTTGATCATATTTATAATCTCTTTTGTCGTCTTTGCTTTGTCTTTCCTGTCTTTCAATGCTTCCAATGCCAGATTCTCTTTTACAAAAAAGTTTTCGTCTGGTATGAACCCACATCCCTCGTAGTCGTTTGGATTGAGGCCGTGTTCTTTCATTTTTCTCTTAATCTCGTCTTCTTTGGCACTACACCCCATACATATTGTTTCCTCAGTGAACCAACTCATTATATGTGCAACTAGGGGGCTTATGTGGCATCTACCACATTCTTTTTCATTCCACATCTTTGCACCTCACATCCTGTAGGGCTATCAACTCCTCTAAGTTGTCCTCTTTTACTATTCTTTCTATGAAATCTTTTCCTTCTTCAAATGTTGTCGGTCTCTTTAGGATATTCACTGGAAATATTCTTAGTAATAGTGTCCCTTCAACATTTCTTATGTATGGCGACTTGATGTTCTCGTTCTTTAAGCCATCAATAGCCTCTAAAATCTCTGGGGATAATGTCCCATATACTAGTTCTGTCCCTAGGCCATTCTCTATCCCTACAACTCTTTTCTCTGAGTTATACTTTATTTCCGTGGGAGCATTTATTGGTCCTGCTAATTCCAAAAATCGTAATTGTTCTCTGTTTAGATATGCCAAATAAGTGAACGAGATATTTGTCCCTATTGCAACATCGCCTTCAGATAATTTTTCCCAACTCATAGGTGTCCCACAAATGTCTTTCTAATTAACACATCTTTCATCTTCTTGGATTCTTTCAATGCTTTTTTTGAGAACTCTACCTCTTCTTCTTCTGGGGCATAATCTATAGTCCCATCTTCTTCTACCACTACCCCCCTTATGGGTATGTCTGAGGACATTGATTGTGTGATCCCATCGTATATGTGGACTATTACTTTCGGTTTTCTTCCTTTGTACTTTAAGTCTAATGCTAAATCTTCAAGTTGAATTGCGACTGTTTCTCCTTTTAATAGTTTTACCAAGTCTTCCAATTTAATTTCTATTCCCACTTGCTCCCCCCTATATAAAAGGTAAGATTGTTTTCGATAGGCTATTATGGATCCTTTCGAATCCCTCTTTTGCCTTTAAGAACTCTTCTTTAGAGATTATAATGGTCTGACTCTCTTCTTTTGGCCTTACTAAGTCTAACTCAAACACTAGTTTTTTGCAAACCTCTACAGATTTTTCATTCCTTCCGTCTTTTCTACTTTTGGATATTTCTCTTATGGCAATGTAAAATGCGTTATATAGATTTATCATTTGTGTGGGGTTAAATCTTATAATACTTTTTGATATGCCCTCTAAGTCTATGGTGTATCTATTCAAGTTATTTTCTATTGTCTTTAAAAAGAAATTAGAACTTATATTGTCGTATAACTTTGAGAATGTTCCAATCTCTGTGAACTCTGTTTGGTACTCTTTCTCTATTTTTTCTACCACCTCTTTCATAAATCTGACAAATGTCTGTTCCAATGTTGGATGTATCATCTCCATTCCCTTGTCTTCTAGGAAGTGGTGTCTAGTCATTACATCCAAAAACTCCACTAATTTTATATCCTCGGCATTCAAGTTAATCTTCCTCCTCGTAAGGTATTTTTTCCATATCTAGTATCTGAAGTTTGTCATCTTTTCTTCTTAGTATACACATTGGTTCGTCTATTAGGTCTCCGAACAATACATATATTTGTTGGCCGATCTGTTCTTTGCTCTCAATTATTCCTGGGCTATGTTTGAATTTTCCCCCATAAGCTTTTTTAGACAGGTCCTTTCCTAGTTGTGCCCCATTCTTTATTATCTTTGTTGTTGTAAAAGAAGTTGAGGAAGATGACCTAGTCTCTTTTTTGATTATTTCTTCTTCTTCCACTCCAAAAGACATTAATACCGTCTTATTCTCTGCTAATAACTCCCAATCGTTTTGTGTTAGTTTTTCTATATTCATATCTTGCCCTCCTTTTGTTCTTTCAAACATTTATAGTATAGGTAATAATCTATTAACTTCTCCTTTGCCACCCATAGTGCAGAATATGTCAAAGAAAGCCTTTCAACTTCACTTATCTTGATATTTATTGGACTTGCACTTAGATTTGCTTCAAAGAAATTTCCTCTGAACAATCTGCCTTGGTAAAATTCCAAATTTATATGGGATAGGGGAAAGTGAAACCCTACTTTTTCAGTTGCTATTGTTTCTTCAATGTTGTATACAAATCTGTCTTTGGGTTTGGCTACTTGTTTTAGTGCTTCTAGACATTGCCCCATATAATATTCTGTTGAATTTATCATTGCACGGTAAAGTTCAAAACTCATATTTGTTTCATTGAACTTGTGTATATTAGACAAGTCTAGTATGAAAGAGGCTTTGTTATTTGAAATTACAACACTTATCTCTAGGAAAGGCATCTGCCAACAGTTCTTGTTAATCATTCCTTCTACAAAGGTGTCCCCGACAAGCTTCTTTAGATTTTGGGTGTCGGCCCTAAATTTTTCCAATTCATCTATAGT
>LNGD01000153.1 GCA_001587675.1 Candidatus Methanofastidiosum methylothiophilum | reverse complement strand
AACTTTGCATCCCATCATTTCCAGGATATCCACAAAAAATCTATCGGCTTGTTTTGAATTTTTATCTAAATTATCGATCGTGACTTTTCCCCTACCAATTGCGGCTATTGCCAAAAAGTAAGAACTATTTGAATAGTCACCCTCAACAACGTAATCTTGTCCTGTGTACTTTGAAGGACACACATGAAATTCAGAAAAATCTTTTCTTTCTATGCCAACGCCAAATTTATTCATTAAATCTATAGTCATATCTACATAGGGGCTAGAAGGAACATTTCCCTCAACTCTAATATTTAGATATGGTTTAGAATAGGGTGATGCTATTAATAGTCCACTTAAATATTGACTACTTTCTCTTGGTTGAATTACTGTCTCTCCTCCAAAAATTCCTTTAGAAGAAATCCTAACTGGTGGACAGCCTTCATTAGAACGAACTCTAAGACCAAGAGAAATCAAGGAATCTTCAAGTCCCTTAACTGGTCGCTTTCTGATTTCCTCATCACCATCAATTATGACTTCCCCATTTACAAGAGATGATATTGCCATGAGAAATCTTAGGGTAGTCCCAGAGTTTCCAATATAAAGAGGCTTTTTTGGCTGCTTCAGATTCCCACTGCATCCAGATATTTCAAATGAAATTTGGCCTTGATTATTTTTTTCAATTATATTTACCCCTAACTCTCTAAGTGAATTCAATGTATATTTAGTATCATCAGAAATTAAGGGATCCGTAATCTTTGATTTTCCTTCTGCAAGGGAGGCTATGAATAGGGCCCTGTGGGTATAGCTCTTTGATGGAGGCGCCTTAATTTTTGCATCGATATTTGAAGTAATGCATTCTATTTTTTTTATTTTCATGTTATGCCCCCCTCAATTTCAAAGCTTCTTTTGACAATTGTTCCATTTTTTCAATTGATGGCTTTATACCTGTCCATAATTCAAATTGTGCCATAGCCTGGCCGATATACATGTCAAGACCATTTGCTACAGTAGCTCCTTGTTTTTCAGATAATTGTAATAGTTTAGTGTTAATCGGACTATAGACGGCATCAAAAATTGTTATACCTGACAAATCTTTATCAAAGAATTTCTCGTCCATAGGACAATCATCACGCCCAGTACCCATTCCAATTTTTGTAGCATTTACCAAAATGTCAAAATTAGCGTCATTTCTATCTTCCCAAGGGACTATCTCTGCGCCAATTTTTTTTGAGAGATCTTCAGCTTTTTTTCTGCTCCTGTTTGAGATCATTAATTCCCCACCATTATTCTCTATTCCAAAAGCTATTGCTTTCCCAGTCCCGCCTGCGCCCAAGATAAGAACTCTTTTTCCTTTAATTTTAGTTACTTTCTCAATTGAATATAGGGCGCCCAACCAGTCGGTATTTGTTCCAAAAAGACCCCCATTGGTTTTTTTTATCGTGTTGATTGCACCTATTTTTAAGGCCATTTCATCTACTTCATCAAGGTAAGGCATAATCTGTTCTTTAAATGGCATTGTGACGCATAATCCCTTAAACTCTCCTTTGAAACCATTCATAAATTTACTTAAATCATCAACTAAAAAATTTAGATAAATTCCATTAAAATCATAATAAGAAAATAGCTTATTATGAACATAATATCCAATACTCTCTTTTACTGGATTACCAATAAGTCCAAAAATATCAAAATCATTTTTTATAGAACTAATCCTGTAAACATCTTTTAGAATACCTAAAGGTACTTGACCAGGAGCTGTATTATTCTGATCGTTTAATGGTGCATAAGTAGTAAAACTTCCCCAGCTATTGCAAAGAATTCTACTTATCTCTCCTTTCTCACCCATCAAGAAAGATATGATTTTCTTTTTATCGGCTATTGCATTATGTATAAGTTGTCTAATAATTAAATTATCAGAAATGTCATTTGCAAATCCAACAATCTTAATTACGTCCTGACCTTGATTTTTCATTTGGTCAAAGATTTGTTTAATAGTAGAAGGCGTTTCTTTAAAGTTGTGATACGAAGAGATAATATTTGTTTTTGAATTTAATTCAAATTTCTTTGAAATAAGGGTTTCCAGGTTTTCTTTAGAAGATACCTCAATATCAATAAATCCAAATCCCTCTTCCATAGCCTCAATTAATGGCAATACTCTTTCAGATTCAGACCCCTCAAATAACCCGCCTTCTTCTTTCTTTCTATTTGTTACTATGATTCGATTTTTATCAAAGCGCTTGCCTATTTCAGAGATATCTAAGTCTTGGATCAAATCAATTCTTAGTTCAGCGAGATCCCCTTGAGCTAGAGCCTTTTCAAGTAAATATATGGCCTCTTTTTGGGAGGTTGGCATAATTGAAGCTGATATCATGAAAATCCAATCTCCAATAAGGCTTCTTTAACTACGTCATTTTCAACTTTTAGCCCATAAACAGCTTTGCCAATGCCTTTAACAAGAGCGTACTCAACAATTCCTTTTCGAGTTTTTTTGTCAAGAAGAGTCTTCTTTATTATTTCTTCAGAAGAAAAGTTGAGATTTATTTCAAGTAACTTTGATCTATCTAACAATCTAAATATTCTTTCTTTTTCGCTGTGATTTAAGATTCCAATTTTCTCAGATATCAAAGATTCAACTGCCATACCTATCCCAACTGCTCTGCCATGAGATAATTTATAGTCTGAAAGAACCTCTATAGAATGGCCTATCGTATGCCCAAAATTTAATATTTTTCTTAATCCTCCTTCTTTTTCATCTAATTCGACAACATTGGCCTTAACTTTAAGAGAAGAGATTATTGCATTTTCAATATATTTATCTTCTAGATTTATCACGCACTCAATATTGTCTTCTAGGTAATCGAATAAAGTGCTGTCTTTTATGATAGAAGCCTTTATTATTTCGGATATCCCATTTATTATTTCCTCTTTAGGCAGTGACTTTAGTAATTCAATGTCAATGTATACCTTGTCAGGCGGGTAAAATGCTCCGATTAGATTTTTACCAGAAGGGTGATCTATCCCAACTTTACCCCCTATGCTACTGTCAACTTGGGATAGCAGAGTAGTTGGAACCTGAATGAAAGGCACTCCTCTCATATATGTAGCCGCCACGAAACCAGAAATGTCCCCAGTGACTCCTCCGCCAAAAGCGACTATTACGGTATCTCGTGAACAGCCTAACTCGAATAATTTATCTTCTAATTGATCTTTGACTTGTCTATTCTTTGATTCTTCGCCAGCCTTGAAAGATAAAAAATA
>LNGD01000152.1 GCA_001587675.1 Candidatus Methanofastidiosum methylothiophilum | reverse complement strand
AGCTATAAATGAAAGTGATCTTTCTAGAAAAGATGACAATATTAAAGCGGCTAAAATGGCCTATGAAAAAACAATTATAAAATGATTATATGAAAAAAAATCAAAAATATTCATCAATTGAAGACCTTCCAGAAGCCTCTGTTGCTAGTGTACCAACACTTGAACAAAAAACAGGTAGTTGGAGAGTTTATAGGCCAAAAATAAATAAAGAAAAATGTATTAAATGTTTTATTTGCTGGAGATGTTGCCCCGATATTTCTATTGAAATTGATGAAGAAGGATTTCCCAAAATAAATTATGATTACTGTAAAGGTTGCGGAATATGTTCTCATGAATGCCCTAATGAAGCAATAAATATGGAAAGAGAGGAGAAATAATGGCAAAGAAGATAATGACCGGGAATATTGCAGCTGCATGGGGTGCAAAATTATCAAAAGCCGAAGTCATCGCTGCTTATCCAATAACGCCTCAGACGATTATTGTTGAAAAACTTGCAAAATTTATTAGCGATGGCGAATTAAATGCAGAATATCTTAGAGTCGAATCAGAACATTCTGCAATGGCTGCTTGCATAGCAGCTTCTCAAACTGGTGCTAGAACATTTACAGCAACTTCTTCACAAGGTCTTGCTTTAATGCATGAACTTCTTCATTGGGCAACTGGTGCAAGGACACCCATAGTTATGGCTAATGTTAATAGAGCCCTAGCTCCGCCATGGAACATATGGGCAGACCATACTGACATGATGTCACAAAGAGATACAGGTTGGATTCAAATCTATGCCGAGAGTAATCAAGAAGTATTAGATACCATAATTATGTCCTATAAACTATGTGAAGATAAGAAGATACATCTTCCAGCTATGATTGGTCTTGATGCTTTTTATTTATCTCATACCTCTGAGATTGTTGATATACCTCCTCAAGAAGAAGTAGATAACTTTTTACCCCCTTATGAAGCTCTTTACCATCTGGACGTTGAAAATCCTTTGAGCGTGGGCTCACTTTCAATGCCCAATCAATGGTATTCTGAATTCAGGTATAAAATCTATAAATCAATGGGAGAAGTAATCCCAAAACTAAATAAAATAGAAAAAGAATTTAATAAACAATTCGATAGAAATTATTCTGGTTCTCTCGACTTATATATGACAGAAGATGCAGAAATAATTTTTATAGTTGCCGGAACTGTTGCAGGAACTGTTAAACAAACTATTGACGAATTGAGGGCTAAAGGAATTAAAGTTGGAGTTATTAGGTTAAGGATTTTTAGGCCTTTCCCATATGAGGAATTTAAAAAAGCTTTAAAAAATTCTTTATTCGTCGGTGTTTTAGATAGATCTTTCTCATTTGGTTATGAAGGGCAGATATATTCAGAACTCAAGGCTTCACTTTATGGTAGTGGGATCAATCCTTTAATTAAGAATTATATAATCGGAATAGGTGGAAGAGATATTACTATCGAGACTATAAAATATGTATTTGAAGATTGTGAAAAATGCCTAAAAAAGAAGAGAGTTGACACTAATATAGAATGGATTAATATTAAGGTGAAATGATGAATAGAGCTGGCGTTCCTTCTGAAGAATTTATTTGTTCTGGTCATTCTGCATGTCCAGGTTGTGGTGCATTATTAGTATTAAGATATGCACTAAAAGTTCTTGGGAAGAATACAATAGTCACAAGCCCAGCCTGTTGTTTTACTGCCGTCGCAGGAATGTTCCCAGATACCTGCATGAAAGTTCCCTTATTATATAATGCCTTCGAAACAACTGCGGCCTCGGCTTCAGGAATTGAAGCTGCATTAAGAATAAAGGGAAAGAAAGAAGACACCTATGTATTGGCTTTTGCAGGAGATGGTGGAACAGCCGACATAGGTATTCAGGCTATTTCAGGTGCAATTGAGAGTGGCCATGATATTATTTATGTTTGTTACGATAACGAAGCTTACATGAATACGGGCATACAATCATCAAGCCAAACCCCTTTGGGGGCCACAACTACTACAAATCCAGTTGGGAAAGAGGATGGGTGGAAGGTCACACCAAAGAAAAATATGATGGACATAGTAGCTGCACACAATGTAAAATATGCAGCCACAGTAAATCCTTCCTACCCGATAGACTTCATCAAGAAGATAGAAAAAACAAAGAAAGTGAAGGGGTTTTCATATATTCATGCTTATGCTTTTTGCCCTACTGGATGGAGATACCCACCAGAGCTCGGTTTAGAGATAGGAAGATTGGCAACGGAAACTGGAATATTCCCCCTGTATGAAATTGATAACGGTAAATATAACATCAATTACAAGAAAAAGACAAAAGATGTCATTGAATATTATAAATTACAAGGAAGATTCAAACATTTGTCAGATGAATTTGTTAAAGACGTCCAGAATTATGTAAACAGAGAATGGCAAAAGCTATTATTAAAAGAAGAATGCACTAACAAATAGCAATTATTTTATCAAAGTAAGCTTTTTATATTGCCCAATTATACCAGGGTTATTAAAACAGGTTATTAAATGAGATTCCTTCATATTAAACCATATATTGTATCAATAAATATAACAATATTATTTTTACTAAGTTGGATTGCATTTATTCTTATAAAGTCTAATATACCTATATATTATTTCGAGGGAAGTTCTCAAGGATATATGTTAACTGTTACAACATTACTTTTCTCTTTCTTAGTGGGACATTATTTCAATTCACGTTATGAAAGATATATAATGATAAGGGATTACCATATCTCGAGACATTCCAGATGCATTAGTCTTATTGATATTGCACACTCCTTTACTTCAAATGATAATCTTTTAAAAAAATTATATGAAAAACTTAACGATATAGCAATCATTGATGAGTTATGTAGTTGGAGTGAAGGTTATATTGAAGAACCATATTATAGAAATTTATATTGTCTTTTAGATGAAATAGAAATAATCAGTGACAAAGATCTTACTAATTATAGAATATTTTTTGATAAAATAAATGAAATAAACGATTTTACAAGAAAATTGAACTCGTTAGGTAGAGATAAATTCGGATTTTTAAGATGGCTATTACTTGCATCTCTTGCCTCTGTCATAATCTTGTTAACTATGTCAGTACCAGCTTCTAATTTTATAAATTTAGCTTTACTGATGTTATTTCCACCTATCATCTTTTTAGTCATCTACACAATCAACAGCTATCAAAACATGACTTTCCATAAGGAAAGTACTTCTATGGAAATTAATGAAA
>LNGD01000151.1 GCA_001587675.1 Candidatus Methanofastidiosum methylothiophilum | reverse complement strand
TAGTTGAAAACGTAGCAAAACTTGGTTACAGAGATATTGTTGTGGGCAATCCAACTGATGAGCCAATTAAAATTGATATCCCAATTTACAATGAAGACATTGTAAAAAGCTATGAACAACTAGGCGTAGTAGTATATAGAATGAAAACAGAAGAATCTTTAATCGCGGCCCTTGACAAAGTCAAAGCAATAGTAAAGACAGACTCACTAAAGGATATGAACTATAATATACCAAAGGCTAAAAAGACAAAGAAGAAATAAATTATTTTATTTTATTCTATCTCTCTAAGATTTTGATTCAATTTCTCTATCTTTTTCTTAACTCTTTCAATCATTTGATTAGCTATATCGACCATTAGTTTTACATAATCTTCACTTGGATAGATAACTCCATCTTTTATTATTGGTACGTCCATTCTTTCAGTTGATCTTACCTCGACAATTATCTTTTCACTAAATGAGACAATTGATGTATACTTGAATCCGACTTCCTTTGATAGATTTATCAGTTCCTTTGCAGATTTAAGGTCTCTACAAACAACATGAATTATTGGAGAATTAACAATAAGAAATATCATTTTAGATCCACTATAATTATTAATAGTCTTCCAAATATCGAGATAATCTACTTTCTCATGGCTCTTAAAAATAATATTTGATTCTTTTTTACCACCAATTTCTTCAAGCTCTATAAGAATTATCCTGCCTGCACAACTTGATGTGGTATAGTAATCTTTCTTAGAATTTAAAATGTTTAAAGTATCGATTATTCTAAAATCTACTTCACCATCTTCAATCACTTTTTTTAATTGTTCAAGATATCTATCTTTTTCTTTCATGTTATCTATACATTATTCTATCAACACTTGTTTTTAGTCTTTCAGTTAAGATTATGGATATTATCCCACCTACTATAAACTGTAGTATATTAAACGGGACTTCTATTAGGGCTACAGGAGGAGGTATCAAGAAAATAGATATTTCAACCACGAAGTACCCAATAATCATTACACTCCCACCTAATATAATCCCAAATACTTTCTTTAATTTATCTTTAGATCCAGATGAAATTTTCCCTACTATAAATCCTTCAAGTCCTTTTATTATAAATGTAAATGGAGCAAAGGCAGCGTAAGGGGAGGTAATATCTGCAAGAGCTGGACCAATTGCACCTACCATTCCTCCAACAGTTGGCCCAAAAAATATAGCCGCAATGTAGATTATTGCTTCACCGAAGTTTAGGTAACCTCCCGTTTGTAGGATTGGTATTTGGATAAATCTTGTTGCAACAAAGGCTAACGCTGAAAAAACAGCAACTATCCCTATAATTTTAGGATCTTTAATTTTTGTCATTTAAATCACATTTGATATTGTAATCAAGTAAAGCTTCAAGCATTCCTGAAAGTGTATGTGTATCTGCTTCTATTGTTGGAGTTATCCCATTTTTGACTAAACTATTGCTAGTTTCAGGACCGATTGATACAATTACTTTTGAATATAATCCCATTTTTTTATAAGCATCAGCATTTGAAGAGCTAGTAATAAAGGCAATATCAAAATTCTTCTTTTTAGGTAAATCTTCCTTCATTCTTACTTTGTAGACATCAACTCTTGTCACATCATGGTATTGTCTTAGCGTATCCTCTAGATATCCCGGCGCTTCAAGAGATCTTAATGTAATTATTTTTTTTCTCCCTTTAAGCTCGGATATTATGAATCTTGCAAGTTCTTTCGAGTTATATTTCTCGGGTTTTCGTGGATATATCCCTATTTCCTGCAGTTTTTCTTCAGTCTTTGGTCCAATGGTATAATATTCTTTATCTTTAGGTAGTAAGTCCTTTAATTTGTTAACTCCAGTTGCACTTGTAAGCACTATAACATCATAACTTGAAAGATCAGGTAAATTAAAATCAACGTCTAATATATCAATTAGAGAATATGCAAAAATTTTGCCCCCCATTTTCTCCATTATTTCTAATTCTTCTCCGTTTTCTCTGGAAACAAATATTTCTTTATTTTTTATTGAAGATATTTTTTTCTCAAAGAAATCAAGTTTATCTCTTAATAAAACGTTTTTACCAACAAAAATAATGGAAGGCGGTTCAGCAGGAGTATCCCCCAATGAGTCTAGATTACATACAGTTGTTTCTTGTAGTAAAGTTGTTCCGTTTTTTATTATTGCAACAGGTGTTTTTGGGTCAAATCCATTATTAATAAGATTCTGAGCTATCGCCGCTCTGTTTTTTATTCCCATAACTATTATCAAAGTATCCGGAAGCTTATCCCAATTTATACTAAACGATTTATTCTCTGCTTCATGTCCTGTTAAAAAAGCAAAGGCTGAATTAGATTCTCTATAAGATAAGGGTATCCCAGAATACATTGGGCAAGAAATCGTTGAAGAAATTCCTGGAATAACTTCAAATGGGATGTTTCTTTCATATAGGTACATAGCTTCTTCTGCGCCTCTACCAAATATATAAGGATCCCCTCCTTTGAGTCTTACAACAATATTGTATTTCTTTCCATATTCGTATAATTCTTTGTTAATGTCCTCTTGAAATTGACTTGAGCCTTCAGACTTTTTTCCCACATATGCCTTAATACATCCTTTTTTAGAATAAAAAAGTAAGTCCTTACTAACAAGCTTATCGTATAAAATTACATCAGCCTTTTTTATAAGTTCAAGTGCCTTTATGGTGATGAGTTTTGGGTCTCCAGGTCCTGCTCCGACAATATAAACTACCAAAAAATCACTCTCTAATATTTAATCTCTTAGAAAGCTCCTTTGCTATATTTAAATAGTCTTCCTTTTTGCCTTTAGCTTCTCCTCTAATAGATGTAGTTCCCTCTAAGTTTCCTACAAATGCCTTAAGTTCTATTTCTTTTCCGTGAATAACTGAAAGTGCACCAACAGGAAGATTACATCCCCCACCTACCCCCATCATAAATTGTCTTTCACACATTGTTTCGATTCTAGTTTTCTCATCTTCAATAGTTATTAATATGTCTCTTATTTTTGAGTCATTCTTTCTAGATACAATGGCCAAAGCGCCTTGTCCAGGCGCAGGCATGATAATCTCAGGATTTATTCGTGAAAATTTAAAACCTTCAATTTCAGTTGTTTCACCATATAGTCTTGAAAATCCTGCCTCTGCAACTATTATTGCGTCATATTGACCTTCTTTCAATTTTCTTATTCTAGTATCAAGATTACCTCTTATGCCCTTGATTTCAAGATCTGGGCGAATCCTTGATAATTCTGATTTCCTTCTAAGA
>LNGD01000150.1 GCA_001587675.1 Candidatus Methanofastidiosum methylothiophilum | reverse complement strand
TGGATATTTAAGGAAAAGGGCCCTAATAGCGCAGGGGCAGCAATTAATCGTGCCATGCAGGAAGTATTGAGTTATGCCAATTTTGATATTGTCGGCTGGTCTGATCCAGATGCTCTTTATCACCCAGATTGGTTGAAATATACAATGGACATTTTCTTATGGGCTAAAAAGAATCATAGAGATCATGTATTAGGTCCAATAACTTCATTTAATTCCAGCGACTTCGTATACCATCAAGTACTTGGAGCGTATGAATCCCCTTACGGAGAATATATTGTGAAAAGACAGGCAGGTATGCTTAATTACTTCTATTTCAGATCTGATTTTGAGAAATTTGGAAGTTTTATTGAAAATCTTGAGGATGAAACCGATATGACTAACAGATTTGAATCTTTTAAAGTACGTAATTTCTGTCCAGATATCAGCTATATCGAACATATTGGGCAGGAATCAGTATTAAATAGATGGCGACCTACTAAATACAAAAGGGCAATGTTTGCTTTGCATCCAGTTGAAAAGGGATGGTTTATTGATTACAAGAAATTTAGAAAATTTGAGAAAGAATATTACGAAAAGACAACTAAAAGTTATGAGGATAAATTATTAGAAATAGAGAAAATAAAAAACACTTCCTTATTTAAAAAGATTATTCAAAGCATCTTTAAGAATTAATCCTTGAGAGACTGCCCTTCCAATTTTGAAGATAAATAATCGATTTTCTTTTTCAACTTAATATTCTCATCCTTCAAATCCTTATACTTCTTATACATTGGTGTTATTCTTATTAGACTTTCTACTAAACCTAAGAATGGACTATCCTTCCTATTCTCTAATTTAGCCAATCTTTCTTCGAAATAATTAGCAGCGTCGATATAATTTAATTCATATACAAAATCTATAACTTGCTTTAAAAAGGCCATTTCAGATCCTGCCATTTCCACCATATCTTCTTTAGTTAAATTGTTAACCATGTTTTTATATAAATCGTTCTGTTCTTTTATCTTCCTAGGATCCGGATTATTTGTACCTTGAGCCTTATGCTTTCTGGATATTAGGGTAATCTCATTTTGATAGACCACATTGACTTTAGGGAGTATCCTAAACCACATATCGATGTCTTGAGTATAGAATAGCTCCTCCTTAAATAGTCCAACCTCTTTCAAAGCTTCTACTGATATTAAGGTAGTGCATCCATTAACTAACCCGAATATGGCTGGGAAATGTTTATGCTGTAATTTTGATAATGGGAATTTGTTATGAGGCTCAAACTTATCATAGATTACGAGATCTTCATTCATATGCTCAAAAGCAGAATATATAAATACATTCTGTCTTTTCTCCCGAGGTAGTTCTTTTAATAACTTGACTTGACTCTCAATTTTATTTGAATGGTATAAATCATCATGTGAGAGCCAGGATATATATTCACCCTTGGTCTCAAAGATTCCTTTATTTAAAGCTGAAGCAACACCACCATTATCTTTTTTAATATATTTAACCTTAGGATATCTTCCTACTATTTCTTCAGTCTTATCTTTTGAACCATCATCAACTACAATAATTTCAATATCCTCATAACTCTGTTTAACAGCACTATCTAAAGCCTCTGCAATATACCTCTCTCCGTTAAATACTGGGATAATAATACTAACTAATGGTTTGAAGTCTTCCATTATTTAACCTGCAAGCATTTGATTATACTTATCCACCCCCTCATTAGTATCCCCATCAAATACCTTAACTCCCTTATCCATGATTAACACCCTATTACAATATTTCTTCACATTCTCCAAACTGTGCGAGACGAAAACAACTGTGGCTCCTGACTTTAATAACTGCTCCATCTTAGCTAAACTCTTCTTTTGAAAAGCCCCATCTCCTACAGAAAGGACCTCATCCATAATAAATATGTCCGCTTTAGCTTGTATAGCTATAGAAAATGCTAATCTGATAACCATTCCACTACTATAGTTTTTTATTTGAAGATCAATAAAATCCCCTATTTCAGAGAAAGCTACTATCTCATCATATTTACTCCATAAATACTTCTTACTCATCCCTAAGATTGTTCCATTCAGGAATATATTCTCCCTGCCAGTTAATTCAGGATTAAAACCCACTCCTAATTCTAGAAATGGTACTGAAGTCCCCTCGATTTTAATAGATCCTGATGAAGGCTCATAAATTTGAGCTAATAGCTTAAGAAGTGTACTCTTGCCACTACCATTCTTCCCAATAATGCCTAAAAACTCTCCCTCTTTAACTTCAAAAGAAACATCATTTAATGCATGGAATTTCTCCTTTGGTATCTTTCTAAAAGGATTTACAAACCAACTTTTAAAGGTGTTCCTCTTCTCGTGAGGAATCTCAAATACTTTAGAAACGTTTTTTACTTCAATTACTGTTTTATCAGTCATATTAGAAAAATTCAGCTATTCTTTTGATATTTCTATTAAAGAACCAGGTTCCTACTCCGATTAATAGTAGGACAACAAGAGTTAATCCTAACATATATTCAGTATGTGCAATCTCTCCATGAATGAAAGCTTTCCTTGCTGCATCAATAATTATTGCTAATGGATTAAGTCTAATTACAGCTCCAGTATTTCCCTGCATATCATCTAAATTATAAAATACTGCAGAAGCCCAGAATAATAGCTGGAAGAATAATTCCATTACATTTGATAAATCTCTAATCTTAACAAAGAGAATACTCAGGAATAAAGTTATTCCATAGATAAAACCTGTAAGCAAAAGAAGTATTAATCCAAAGTACACTATTCCAGTAAATTCAGGCCTGAATCCTGTTAATAGTGTTATTAATATAATGATAAAGAAATTGATTACTAGATTAATACCAGCCATGACTAGTGAACTAGTTAAAGCTATCTCTCTAGGGAAATTGATCTTTAATATGACACTAGCCATATCTATTAAGGAGTTCATCCCATAAGTAACCCCTTCCTGGAAGAAGTAATAAAGGATAAGTCCAGTGAATAGATTGGCTGCAAAAGCAGGATCATGACCTGTGCTTCTAAAAGCTGTAAAGATGAAATAAAGGATGAGAAAACTTAAGAGTGGTTTCATCAAAACCCACACAAACCCTAATACCGAATTATTGTATCTTAGCTTAAATCTTGTCTTAACAAGCTCTTTAAGAAGATCGAATTTCCTGTTTTCTAACTTAGTCCAAAAAAGCATAATCTTTAATTAAACTTATTAATTATACTAACTTTATTAACTAATTAAACCCTTCCTTATTAATCAAAGACCTATCATATTACACAGGTAA
>LNGD01000149.1 GCA_001587675.1 Candidatus Methanofastidiosum methylothiophilum | reverse complement strand
TTCTTTATAAATGAGTTCCATCCCTTTGACTACTTCATTTCTGTTTAGGGTTTCTTTATCAGAATCCTTGTAAACTTTAACTGCTCTTTCTATATGGTCAAGAACATTTAAAATTCCAGTAATTACTTCCTGTAACGCATATTTTCTGGTATCATCTTTTTCTTTTTCAGTTCTTTTTTTTAGATTTTGAAATTCAGCTTCACTCCTTAGATATTTGTCAAAATTATCTTTTGACTCTGCTTTACTTTCCGAAAGCTGTGCTTCAAGTTCTGCGATCTTGTTTTCAAGTTCAGTGAGTTTATCCTGATTATTTTCAATTGATTCATTTTCTTCTGACATAAAATCACCTATAATTTTTTGTAAATTCTATTATCCCTTGGGAAGCCAAAATACGTATCCATATAAGTAGCAGCTTTCTCCAGTCTTTCAAAGAGCCTATCAAAATCTCCTCTTATCTCCATCATTGTCCTTGTTAGATTTCCACCTCGGAGAGTATAATTTCTTCCTTTTTTTCTTATAAGCCCGCATTCAATTAATTTGTTCAATTGATTAATAACTGCTCCACGTGACATTGATAATTCTTCAGCTAAATCTGTACTTGAAATTCCATTTCCGTAATCAGATTTTTCTACTATTACTCTAAATATAGTTATAGCAGTTCTGTTTACGTCTCTTCCACTGACAATACCTAGTGACTCACAAACCCATTCTATATACTCAACAGGCGAGTCATCGAAAGGTGCATCTAGGTCTCTGACTACTATCCTCATAGGACAATTCCTTGAGACGGCCACTTAAGTTCACCTAAAGTTAATCTAATCAATCTATTTATAAATATTTCGGTTTGATACTAATTTTGTTTAAATGATACTGAACAAAAATATATATTATTCGTATCTAAGTACCGATAAAGGCCTAATCTTAGAGGTATTGTATGCAGGTATAATTGAAGCGATGACCGATACTACAAGAGACAGTAAAAATATTCCTACTAGTACGAAAGGACTAACAGGAGTGCCGCTTATTTGTAAAATAATGGAAAGTCCAAAGAAAGCAACATATAAAATAACTAATGATAAAACTCCGCCAATTGCTCCTATAGCTAGGTTTTCAATTGCGAGATTTTTTAGGACAGTAAAATTACTGGCCCCTATGGCTTTCATAATTCCTATTTCTCTTTTTCTATCTATAATTGATAGATACATTGTATTTGAGATGACTATTATTGCAACAAATAATGAAAATGATGCAAGTAACGAAATGGGGATAACTACTTGGTCTATCAATCTATTAACAATTGACAATACTTCAGAAGACTCAAAAACATAGTATTCCGGGGAGAACATTGATTTAACTTTTTTTGAAAGTGACTGTACTTGTCCTTCTTTAGCGATAACACTTAGAGTGTATGTATAAATATCTGGAAAAGTGCCAGTAAGAGCTGAGTAAGGAACAATAATATCTGCCTCTTTATTGAATGGGCCTTCCCTAATATCTTGAACAATAAATGACTTTTTGTAATTATTTTCTTCCAAAGTAATTGAATCCCCTACTTTTAATCTAAATGAATCAGCTAATTTTTTTGAAACAATAATATCTTGGCTGCTATATGGGCCAAAATATTCTACTTCTACATCTAATCCTACAATATTAACTATAGTTTTAGATAAAATAGGGAGTAATTTTGATTGTTCTTCGGGCAATAATTTGGCATAATCGGATAATCTAACTCCGTTAATCTCAAGTATATTAAACTCCTTGTTAGAAGAAGATCTTCGTATCTTATCTTGAGTTTCTATTGAAGTCAGAATCCCTAGATTTGAAGAAGGTGGACCTCCTCCTTGAAAACTTGGTAAATATACTCCGACAATCTTCATATCAAATGAGTAATCCTTGTATTCAAACGTAATTGTGTCACCTACACCAAATCCAAAAGTATCAACACATTGAGTTGACACAATTATATTATTTTTTCCAATATCTTCTTTTCCGAGTAGTCGTCCTTGCACGGGCTTAAATGTAATGGGATTTAAAGGATTATACTCTATATTTCTACCCCCTATGTTTGCACCTATGCATCTTTCTTCTGCTCGTTTACGTTTCTCTTCAGTGAAATCACTAATATATCTTGATACAGGCTTGCCGTTAATTGCAGCTATGTTTACATTAAATCCAGAAAATTCATCAGTTGTTCTATAAACAGTTTTTACTTCTTCCATTAATAACAATCTTTCTTCCATATTGTCTATCTTTGAATCAGAAATCCCATTTATTTGAATATCATAATCCGCAAATGAAGAAAACGCATCTGCTACAAAATCCTTTAGACCTTCACCAGTTGTTAGTACTCCACCAACACTACCAAGCCCAATAGAAATGGCCAAAAGTGCAGTCGCTACGGTCCAATGATTTCGTTCAATATTTCTTAATCCCAATTTAAGGGAAACTAAATTAAATGTGGGAAATCTAGATACTAATTTAATTATGTATCTAGAAACAATTGTAAAAATAAACATTAAAAATATTAATAGGAATACTCCAAGAACTAATAATAAAGAACGTAGGTTCAAATATAGTATTGCTCCAAAGACTATGAAAGATAAAAGTACTATTTTGGCAAATCCCCGATCTTTGTAAAATGGTTTTTCGCCTTCCATATCTTTGAGAACAATAATTGGTCTAACTTGACTACCAATATAAGCAGGAACTATCTGAAAAGTCAAAACTGAAAATACTCCAACTAAAAATCCATAAATTAGGATGTAAGGATCAATTACTAATCTGAGTGCGGTATTAAATACTCCTTCTGCAATTAGCACAAGCTGTGTCGAAATGATAATTCCCAATATAACTCCAAGAATGCTTCCACTAATACCTAAAAGTAGTGCTTCAAAAAGAAAAAAATTTATTACTTGAGAACTCTTGATACCCACTGCTTTCATTGTTCCTATTTCTTTTTTTCTCTCTTTCATTGAAATGAACATTGTAGTTATTATACCAATTGCACCAACTAGAAGAGCAATTATGCCTGCAAGTCCAAAAAACTGTAATACAGGCCTTAAGGTCTGGATAGTTGCCTCATTTTGCTCTATATAATTGGTAACAGTAATTTTGTATTTATTTCTATCAATTAATTGAGTTTCAATTGACCTTTCGGCTTCATACATCAATGAATCATTTTCTGTTTTAATAAAAATGCTTGAAGCATCTTTTTCTTCAAGTTCAAGAAGCTCCATTATAGTTTCATGCTTTATAATACCAACACCGAAAATATCAGCGACTCCACCACCTTCTTTAACTATCCCAACTACTTTAAATT
>LNGD01000148.1 GCA_001587675.1 Candidatus Methanofastidiosum methylothiophilum | reverse complement strand
GAGGCGCCCAACCATCACCTCAAAGCTGACATCATCGATAGCCCTTGCGCCGACCTTCCAGGTCAATCCCAACACTTCCAGGGCAGCTCCGAGAGCGTGAAGGCGCGGGTCCTGAGTTGCCTGCCATTTATGGATTATGCTGGCGGCATAAATCTCAAAGGTTCCGGGAAATCTGGGGCCTGTAGATGTCTTTTTATAGTCTCTCTCCGGATTTCCTCGCAACGCTGGAAGGTGAATCAAGCCCAAAATAACGTTGGCGATATGCACACTTTCAGCGGTTCTTAAATAAGTACTCTCTTTATCTATAAGAATTTTTAAATTAAGGAAGAATCTATTTTGTTCTATCTTCAGATTTTTCGGATCGGAAATGAGGAAATTCTTCTGAGTAGTTTTTAAGGCAATCATCATCTCTTCTGGAGTCATATTGGGCTTCAATACCATGGTTTGATCATCTATTCGGTAGAAAATTTCCGCTATGTCCATTCCTTGGAATGTCTTGAGGAAGGTCGCACAAAATGAAACGAAGCTTTTCACCTTAAGTCCGCTAATGGACTCAACTCTCTCCAGATCCATGCCTGCATTGAATTTGTCCTCTTTTATTTCCCCAACCCCAGAGAGAAACTGATCCGCAGAGGTAAAACGTACATTTGGGCCATCAAGCAGGAGCGGACCAGGATCATAAATAGCTTCAATGGTCTGCTTCATCATCAACAATGGCTGCATTATGCTTGACTTGCCTGAGCTATTTGCTCCTGCCAATATAGTCAAGGGACGAATTTCTATGGAACATTCTTCCGCTAGGGACTTGAAGCCTTTCACATAGATGCGTGATATTCCTTCTGACATATGATCCTCATAAAGGTATAGCAAATAAAAGATGTAAGCCTTTTCCTCATCAAAGCTCGCGCCGGATGGCCCGCTTCAGCACAGCTGCGGCAGCCGCCGGCGATGCGGCGGTCTCATTATATCAGCATTCGCAGGGCGCAGGGCTTGATTGAGGTCATCATGAGCAACAACAATTAGACGCTTATGCATAATTGAGATAGATAAATTTTATATATATTAAATATCTCTATATCGAAATTCTTATCCAACGCTTTTTCTCTATTATGTATTATGACCGGATTGACTTGCATATTTTTTATCATAATCACCTGATTGAACATAGAATTGCTCCAATTTGATCACATGGAACAGCGAATGACCAAAATGTATTTATCAATAGTGTGCATATAAAGCTGTAATGAAATCGAATTCGGATTATGAGGCCGCTGCACGCCTCATTTATAATCATTTTAAAGATGATAAAAAAAATAAAGGATTCGTCACTGTAATTGTAGGGGCTGGGGCATCACAATCCCTTAAGACTGAAGAGCTTAAAGATCAAATAAAATCAAATTTGGATAGAGAGGTACTGAATGTCAATGCTATGGTGCATTTGGGCAAGCATCCATCTGAATGCACTCTAGAGGAGCTTTTTTTCTTATATTCAAGATTAAGAGGAGAGAAAAATGCATATGATCTTTTAAATAATAGAAAGGATATTTATAGACGTTCAGATCAAATTCGGCCGACGATAGCTTATGAATTTCTCGCACATCTTGTCCATCATAAATTAGTACATAATATAATTACAACTAATTTTGATGAGGAATTGGAAATCTCGCTAGACGATGAAATAGGGAAGGATAATTATAGAATTGTAAAAAGCTTGAGCGAATTTGATGCATTTCGCATGGAATTAGATCAAGAGAACGAGGAATCATTCAATATTCCAATGTTATTTAAAGTTCATGGGACGATCAGTTACCCGAGAACAATAAGAGCTACAATAGAAAACGTCAAGAGATTCGAAGAAGAGAAGCATAAAGTTATTAAATGTATATTATGTAATACAAAAATATTGATAATAATAGGTTTCAGTTTTAGGGATGAAGATTTTAGGTTAGCATTTTCCGAGGCAATAATTGAGAAAGCTTATAGAGAAACGAGCGGCGATTTAATAAATATTTTCTGGATACATAGGAATGAAAATCAAGACGAAAATTACAAAGATACTCTGAAAAATATGATTAGACGGGAGAATATAAGGAAACGTATACCTTTAAATTTGATATCGAATAATTCAAGCGATTTTTTGAAAAACATATCAAGACATGTAGAAATAATCGATGAATGCCAAAATATACCCACTATTGCAAGACAAAATATAAGGAATACTCTATTAAATTATTCCGATCCGGAGAAAATTATATCTAATAAATTCTATATTGAGATTTTGATCTTCGCAATGACAGTTAAAGGATTATTTGGCATCGATGCCTTGACAAATTGCATCAGATTACATAGATATTGTCAGGAGATTAAGAGAAATAACGAATACAAAAATTTTAATCCATTTCCATATCAGTTGCTAGTGAATCTTATGGATTCTGGTCTCATAAAAAAATTAAATGTACCAAATAATATATACTTTTTGCCAGAGACTGACATCAAATCCATAGCAGATAGTATTATTAAATTTTTCTGCTTAGAGGGCGTTGAGAACAGAAATGAACTTGAATCCCAACTCATAGATCAATTAAATACTTTAAATGATATTTTTGATGTAGATGTTGTTGAGCCGGACATCAATGTATATCTGATGTTTAAAAATCCAATACCCATAAGAAATCATATGGTTTGGGAGGAAAAAACCAAGGAATTCGTCAATGGTGCCCGCAAACTGCAGATTATTGCACAAACAGGTGAATGGATTACAAAAAATAAAAATAAGGAATACTTTGAGAGATTTTTAAGCGACCCGGAACATAGAATAGAATTCATGCGTCTTCGGTTAGCAGATCATTCCTAGCACAATCGTTATAGATACACATTAATTTATCTTCCGAAATAGTTCATCTAATAAGATTTATATGGTATATGTGATACTATATTCAATCCAAGGGATTAGTATGCGAAACGGGGTATCACAAAATGAGAAAGATATAGTCGAGCAAGAGCTAACCAGGATGTTTGAATCCAAGTGGATTCGAGATAAAGCAAAAGAGAGCGGATTGATCGAAAGGGAAAGAAAGATTGATCCAGTTATAATGTTTTGGACTCTCGCGATCGGCTATGGCTCACAGTTGTATCGAACTATAACGGAGTTGAAACGTGTTTACGAAGTCAGAGGGAAAGTATCAATTTCAGACAGCAGTTGGCATGATCGTTTCACTCCAGAACTAGTAAAATTTCTTAGAGAATGTGTGATTCACGGAATAGAGCACATTTCTGAAGAACCCAGCAGGATTTTGGGTGACCGTCTAGCTAGCTTTCGGGATGTAATGATTCAAGATAGCACTATTATTCGGCTTCATAAA
>LNGD01000147.1 GCA_001587675.1 Candidatus Methanofastidiosum methylothiophilum | reverse complement strand
CGCTTGACCTAAGGCCAAGTTCCTTTGACCTTATTATCCATGCTATCTTTTTGTCGTAAGCTTTGCCATACCCTTGTAACGTTTCCACAAGGGAAATGATTTTGGGATAAGACACTAAAGATTAGAACCTAAATCCTATTTGAACAAGGTCAAAAGTAAATATGTTCCACAGCCTATTGAATCAATACAATTAAATACCTAGAAAAATATATAAACTCTTGTAAGAAAAGTCGTAAAAGGGGTATTCATGAGGATTTCTAAATTATATGGACTCGAATTATATAATACAAAGGGCGAGTACATAGGTATTATTAATGATATTATTCTAGAAGTAAAGGAAGGAATTGTCTTTGGACTTGCAGTGGGACAAGAAAAAGGAATAGAAAACATAGCAGTTCCTTTTAAGGATGTTTCTGCTATAGGGGATATAGTAATTGTTAGGGCTAAAAAAGAAGAATCAGTAAAACTTGGAATGTAATGGTGCTAAAATGACTGGTAAAGTTGAAAAATATCTTATAGATAAATTGCACAAGGAAAAACTTCATTTTTCTCTTATAGATCCTGATAGTTTTTCTATTGAAGATGCAAAAAGTGCCGCTTCAATTTCTGAAGAAGCTGGAAGTGACGCAATACTAATTGGTGGGTCAACTCATACTTTGGGTAATTATTTAGATCATTTAATTGAGTCAATCAAAGAAAATACAACACTTCCTGTTATAATCTTTCCAGGAGGCGTAGCACAGGTATCTGCTAAGGCCGATGCAATTCTATTTATGTCGTATATGAATTCCAGAAACCCTTACTTTATAACAAAATCTCAAGCACTCGGTAGTTTTTTAGTAAAAAAAACTGGCATTGAACCAATACCGACTGGATATTTAGTAGTTGAACCAGGTGAAACAGTTGGGTGGATGGGAGAAGCAGATCTTATCCCTAGAAAAAAACCACAAATTGCAGCAGCTTACTCTTTGGCAGCACAATATCTAGGCATGAGACTTGTTTATCTTGAAGCGGGTTCTGGCTCCCCTGAAACTATTGCACCAGAAATGGTGGGCCTCGTAAAAAAAGTTATTGACATACCCCTTATAGTCGGTGGAGGAATTCGTTCTCCTGATGCAGCAAAGAAGCTTGTCATGGCAGGGGCAGATATATTCGTAACTGGAACAATAATTGAAAAAGACAAAGAAAAATTATTTGATATTATAAAAGCAATAAAAAATTAAAGTGGGCGGATTATAGCCCATCTTTTGTAATATTGGCATTGAACTAAGCGACCTACCACAAACCTCAGATCAGGTTTCATCAGTTTTAGTTTGGTCTTGCACCATGTGGGAAGGTGTTCCACCGTGCCCTTTGCCCTCTCAATAGTTTCATAATCTGTTACCAGATTTTTCCTATATCATGTTCTTCAGACAAAGGCCGTTATTTTCTGTTCCTTAACCTTGGATTTCTCCAAGCATCTTTAGATGCCACATCCTGATCAGGTGGATGGAGCTTCCTCCCAATTTAAGGGAAGCCAATATTCCGCCCACACAATAACTTATAACTACTAGAATATAAATATATTTATGAATATTCTGTTTATTGGGGAATATCCTCCAAAAATAGGGGGAATTTCTACACACATCTATTATTTGAAAAAAGAATTAAAGAATCTTGGTCAAAATGTTTTTGTATTAACATATTCTCCTTCTTCAGAAGAAAATGTTTATTCAACAAGATTACCAAATAAATTCCGAGGATTTTTTTTTATTATCTTTGGGATAATTAAAGGAATTATTATTATCCGTAAAAATAGAATAGACATTATACATTCTCATTTCGCCACCACTCCTGGATTAGTTGGTGTTTTTTTGTCAATATTAACAAGAAAAAAGAGGATTATTACCGTTCATGGGAGTGACGTAAATGTTTTTTTGAATAAGCGTTTTATGGGGAAAATAGTAAAATTTGTTTTACACAATCATTCTGTTATAATCGCTGTATCTCCTTATCTTGCTGATAAATTACAAGAAATACTGAAAAAGAATATTATTTCGATTCCCAATGGAGTGGATAAATTTAGATTTTATCCAGACAATTCTCAAAAGAAAGGAATAGGATTCATTGGTGCATTGGTGAATGAAAAAAATCCTCAAGCATTTATTAATATAATTAGAAAAATAAGAGCTAAAGGAATAGATGAGCCAGCATTTGTTATAGGTAATGGTTATTTAAAAGATGAACTTGAACAAATTTCTTCTGGATTAAATATTAATTTTTTAGGAGAGATTTTAGATACAGAAAATTATTTGAAAAAATTTAAAGTTGTCATATCAACTTCAACGACTGAGGGATTTGGTCTGTCAATTCTTGATTCAATGGCCTGTGGAACCCCAGTTGTTTCATTAAAAAGTCCTGGTTCAAACTATTTATTGGGAGATTTAAATCTTTCTTTAGATAATGAAGAAAGTATTACAGATCTAGTAGAAAAAATAATTAAAGATTCTTCTCTTAGGTCAGATTTATCAAAAAAAGTATTTGAAAAATCTAAACTTTTTTCTTGGGATAAATGTGCTATCGGAGTCTTGAATATTTATAAAGATTATTTGAATAAAGGAATGTAAGGATTTATTTTTATTAAAATTAAGAATGAAAATCCAATTCCAAGAGCATAAGCTAGGATATCATGGGCAATCAACCAGCTATAATCTTGTTCAAAAAGATAAATCGTAATAATTAATCGAAGAATATTCAATAACAACAAAGTTACAAGGAATAAAGTGAGATATACTACTTTCTTTATGATATTGAGAGAAGATAATACAAATAACGAGGTAAAAATTGAAGCAGATGCCAAACCAATACATCTCTTAGATATTTCATAGTTACCTACTGCAATAAATTTTCCAGAAATAATTAGTTCTTTATTTATTCCAAGATAAGATATTCCTTTTTGCACAGCATCTGCAGTAATGATTCTTATCGGAGTATAATCACTAATAATATAAAGAAATATTGAAATTATCGTTCCCTTTATAAAAAAAATGAGCTTAGTATAATTACTCTCTCCATATTTCTCAATTATCTTATTTTTTATCATTGATTTTTCAATATTAAAACTCGTTTTAAATTTTTCCTTATTTTATTTGTAGATTTCGTAACTTTTAGGGATAATTTTATATATTAATTCTTTATTTACTATATAAACAAAGGAGGAGTTTTATTGGGAGAATCGCTAGTCATATCCTCAGGGAAAGGCGGGGTAGGCAAGACTACAATAGCTGCTAACTTAGGAATAGCACTTTCTGGAATTGGACTCAATATTCTAATTTTTGATGCAGACATTACAATGGCAAATCTTGAATTAATATTTGGCATAT
>LNGD01000146.1 GCA_001587675.1 Candidatus Methanofastidiosum methylothiophilum | reverse complement strand
CCATATCTACCCCTGTAGCAGTATGATGTACAACTATTCTATTAACAGCGTAATAGGGAGGAGTCCAGCCTGGAGCAAAGATATTATCATCTGCTGCACCATATTCATCTCTAGTGACTATATTTAATCCTGCTTCCTGCATGAATCTCTCCTTATATAGTCTATTTGCATCAGATACTACAGTTTGTGTATTTACTTGATCTTCATCTCCCTGACCTATGAATTCAATATATTTGATAGTAAATTCCTTATTGTCTGTATTAAAGAAATCTATTTTTGCTACCCCTGCAGCAAAGAGATAAGGATCAGTGAATGCTCCACTAATAGGCTCACCATCTCTATCCACTAGATCTTCTGCTACTTCTATTAAATATGGACCAACTACGTTGCCATCCTGCTTGTGAACAATAAAGCTGATCTCACTAAGATCTTCTTTAGTATCTGCTTTCAAGCCAAAGCCATATATAGGTCCGGGAGGAGTTTCAACTCTACTAGGTAACCCAATAACATCTTGTAATTTGATCTCATCTTCAGAACCAATTCCAGCCAGTGCTGGAGTATAGTATTCCGGGTCAGCAAGTGTGTCAGTCCCAATTTTAGGCATACTAAAAGTACTAGCTCCCAATACATTACCTTGTCTTAATTCAACAGGTACATAGGATTGGAACATAATGTAACCCATACCTAGTCCGAAGGCTACTATTACAAAACTGGCAAGGATATTTCTAATACTGAAGCGAGCAGATTTTTTCATACAATATATATGTCTATTCTTTTATTATATCCACATCATTACCTACTTCGCAATTGAATCTTATGAACCATTTGCGTTACTATTCTCTTAATGAAATTCATTCCAGATCAAGAACAGCTTATTGCAGCTAAATGGGGACTTAATCCCTCTTCTCACCTTCTAATCACAGCAGGCCCGGGAACTGGTAAAAGTGCTACATTGAAATTAAGAGTAGAGTATTTATTAGAAAAAGGTATTGATCCTAGTAAGATCTTAATAATCACATTTACTAAGAAAGCTATAAAAGAATTACAACAAAGATTAAATTCCCATCAAGGCTTAAACATCTATACCTTCCACTCTCTGGCCGCCAGACTATTGCATTCCATAGGCATAGAAATTAATCCTATGAGTGACGCCTTATTTAAATCTTTAATTAAAGAGCTTGATTATCCTTCCTTATCAAAAATAGATCTAGCATTAGAAATATCTAGAGCCATTAATTTAATGCCTGATTCCAATCAGGAATTAGCTGCAATATATTCATCGCTTAAAAATGCCAAAGATCTCTATGATCATGAAGATCTAATTAAGCTCGCGACTCAAAATATTTCTGAAGGCAAGATCAGTCCTCTTTATCAATATATTCTGGTTGATGAAGTTCAAGATGCCACACTTTTACAATTAGAATTTTTAAAGCAACTTATTACTTCCAATACTCAATTAATGGCCGTAGGAGATCCCAGACAAGCAATATATGGCTTTAGAGGATCATTCCCTGAAGTCTTCTCATATATTGAAAAAGATTTCCCCAATATATCTAAATTAGAATTAATTAAAAATCATAGAAGTGCTCCAGAGATCGTTAAAGCTGCTAATTCCATCTTTCCGCAGCTTGCTCTTTTACTAGCAAGTGGGGGAAAAGGTGAAGTAAAAATTGTTGGAGCACTTTCTCCCTATACTGAAGCCGACTATGTAATTAACGATATTAAGAGGCAAATAGGGGCTCTAGCATTATAGAAAGATACCCATTTATCTTCCAATTTATCATTTAAAGATATAGCAATACTATTTAGGCATCATAATCAGAAAGATACCATTTTAAAGAAACTAGATCAGGAAGGCTTGCCTATTCAGCTCGTTGGAGAAATATCCCCTTTTCATGATAGGGATCTGCAATTTCTTATCTCTACTTTGAAATTTTTAAATGAAGCAAGCGAAGAGAATCTTTATCCTATTGTTATCTATCTTACTAAAGGCAGGATCTCAGCCTTAAGCTTTAAAGATCTTGCCAATGTTTCCAATCACAAGCTTAAAGACTTCTCCCAAGCATTGATAAATCTCAAAGAAGCATATATAAAAGATCCTAATAGTATTAAGAAGGCCGTATCCAGCTATCTTGATTGTTTAAGCATCAAGATAGCTGATGTGAATCTGGCTGAGTTCTGGTCTTTATACAATGAAGGGCAAACACTCCCAACCTTTCTTAAAGCAATAGAAGAACTAGGTAATAACAACTACTATGATGAGCATGCTGCTAAGATCACTTTAACTACTATCCATTCCAGCAAGGGCTTGGAATTCAAATGTGTGTATCTACTGGACTTTGATAAAAGGATCATGACCACTGAGCCTGAAGAGGTGCGATTATTCTATGTGGCTTTAACGAGAGCTATTACTAGGGCGGTATTAGTATATGTAAAAGACAGGGGAGTATCAGAATTAGCTAATCCCTTATTAAATATAGGTATTACGTTTGAGGATGATCCAGATCTAGCCAAGCAAATAAAAAAGAAAGAAATCAATCGTGAGAAGCGAAGCCAGATAGGATTATTTTAGAAAATTATTAAAAACCTCTTGACACTCATCTCTAATTCCCCTAATTTATATCTAGTAAAAACTATTTTACTGCGAAGAGAACTTGCTAGATATTTAGTTGCCTGATCTAGCTATAAAGCCAATGTGCGATTTTGTTCTTCGCTCCATTGGCTTTTTTTTATTCGCTTTTCCTTAAGTTTAACTTACTATTACTATGCTAGATAGGAAACACTTCTTAACCATCTCTTTTCTTACCCTCATAGTAGTATTTGTTCATATCGTACTCAGCGCACTTCTAATGCTGGGAGTATTGTAATCCCTATTAAATTCTTGTGATTGTTTATTCCTTAATAAGGTGAATCCTTATTGGATTTTAAGAGGAAGAGTCCCAGACTTAAGAGTATTAAGTCCTTAAGAACATATTGACCTTCGATTGTCAGTACTCCAAATTCACTCCAGATCTGTTCTCCTAGTAGAACTAGAGGAGACATGACCATGAGCATATGCAGAAAGAATAGGACAAATGTGATCTTAGTGAGTTTTGGGAAAAGGAAAAGTACACCGATCAAGATCTCGAACAGGGTAAAGAAAGCATAAAAGGTTGGGAAATCTAATACTCCTGATAAAGTCACTCTGAAAAGGTCTTTTACAAGAGGGGTAGCAGGGCTTGCCCCTACGATCTTTAAGGTGCCGAAGTAGAAATAGACAATGAAGAAAGAGATCCTGGATAAAGGTTCTGTAATAAAAGCTAGGAATTTGAATAGTTTTTTCTCGAATTTTTCCATAATTAATGAGCAGTATATATTTAGCTTAATTTAAATTAATTAATATTTCAAT
>LNGD01000145.1 GCA_001587675.1 Candidatus Methanofastidiosum methylothiophilum | reverse complement strand
ATGGATTATACTGCCATCCCGCATGCAATATTCTCTTATCCTGAAATAGCATCTGTTGGATTGACAGAAAATCAAGCTAAAAAAGAGCACAAAATATTAGTTGGGCAAGCAAGGTACAATAGTGTAGCAAAGGGTATAGCAATGCTAGAAGACGAAACTTTTGCAAAAGCAATTGTTGAAAAAGATACTAATAAGATATTAGGATTCCATATCATAGGCCCATATGCATCTATTTTAATCCAAGAAGTCATAAATGCAATGGCCAATGATTTGGGGGTTAGGGGGATATCCAAAGGTATGCACATACATCCTGCTTTAAGTGAATTGATTCCTTCGACATTTGGAAGTCTAATGGAAAAACATTAGCTTTGGGGTAAAATTCATAAACTAATTTTTTTACTTAGATTTATTATGTATGGTTATTATAAATCACCTCTTACTCCATTGAGGATTTCAAAGGAATGCATTCAACTTTCAGTAGAGAAAGAGGGGAAGAACCTTCATTACATTAGAAAATGTCTGGATAAATCTATTGAGAAAATTCTTCTAAGTAAAGACTGCGGTATTATTATTAATCCAATAGAACCACTTAATACACCAAAATATATTACGCCCTACTTATTGATAGAATTTGAAAAAGCCGTTTTTGTTGAGCCTAAAGGAACTGTCAATATTTTCTTAACTTTTCCTATAGAAATAGGCGTCTTTATTTATGGAAGAAAAGGCTACGATATACTTGATATATTCACTCTAGCAAAAAATAAATTTACCCTTTATGGTGATCCAAGAAATGGCATAGTTTGTAAATATTATAAGAGTGACATATACACATCTATTCCTAATGAAAAAGACCCGATGATAGAAGGTATTATGAGATTAAAACTCATAAATAGTACCGAGAACTGGGCGGAAATAAATAAAGCAGTGTTTGATGCCCGCGAAATGAAAGTCTATTTTGATGAAAATCTAGTTTCAACAAAGGCCAATATGAAATTATTAAGTCTTAAGTCTGCGGAAACTGAATTTGTTAGTTCTGGAATTAAAAAAGGTATGAAAAGTTCGATAGAAGTTTTACATCCTGGTAGATTGCCAGTTACAACTAAAAAATATTTGATGGAGGATGGACTTTGAATCTTCAGGATATTTTAGAAATATTTAAACCAATTCTTTCAGCTATCTCTGCAAAGAATGTTTTTCCATTTGTATTGGCAATAACTTTCATAATTCTCTCAATTCTAATCTCGAAAGGATTAACAATTGGACTTAGAAAATATTTCAAAGAAAAGATGGAGAAAGACCGACTCGGCGTACTTCTTAAAATAACTTATTACTCAATTATTGCACTTACAATAATTCTTGTCTTACCAATTATAGGGATTAATACGTCTAGTCTTCTTGTAGCAGGTGGAGTTACAGGTATAATAATAGGATTTGCAAGTCAAAGTATAGTTGGTAATTTAATGTCAGGTTTTTTCTTAATGGCCGAAAGACCAATTAAAATAGGTAGCCAAGTTGAAATAGATTCTGTTAGAGGTTATGTAGAAGATATTGGCCTTATGTCTACGATATTGAGAGATTACGAAGGGCTTTATACAAGAATACCGAATGAAAAAGTATTTACAAATAACATCAAAAATTATAGTGCAAACGTTGCAAGAAGAATTGAGTATTCTATCGGAATAAGATTTACTGATGATGCGGAGAAAGCTATAAACATAGTTAAGGAACTGGTAGATGAACATCCGTATATACTTAAGCACCCTTCACCAGATGTGTTTGTCGATAATATTTCAGATAGTTCAGTTATATTAATGATGAGGGCATGGGCACCAATATCTCAGTGGTATGAAACAAAGAAAGAGCTTCTTTGGCAAATTAAAACAAATCTTGAAAAAGAAGGCATCCAGATACCATACCCTCAGAGAGTTATATGGTTTGCAAATGATAAATCTTTAGGCAAAAATAATTCAAATTAATCTATATTATTAACTTATTGTAAAAATATCCATTACTATTAGAAAATCTTTTAAGAGAGGAGATACTAATAAGTATGGTGATAAAATGGTTTTTTGTGGAAAATGTGGGAAAGATAACCCACCAGGTGCCAAGTTTTGTGAAAATTGTGGATCTGTTCTAGAATCAGTTCCTACATACCAACAACAAAGACCTACATATGCAGTGGGGAACTGGCTTTCACATGAACACGCTGGTTTTTTACCAAGATTTGTAGCGTATATAATAGATGCCATTATACTAGGTATAGTTGGATGGATTATCTCAATACCATTTGGAACAAGCTATTCGTATGGCTACCAAATGGACTTTAACTATGGCTACAATCTTAATCCAACAGGCACTATTCTTACTGCACTTATAGGTCTCGCATATATGGTGTACTTTGAAGGAGGCAGAGGTGCAACACCAGGTAAAATGGTCATGAAACTTAAAGTAATTGGTACAGATGGAAGAATGCCAATTGGATATGGAACTGCAGTTATACGATGGATAGGAAAACTAATTTCTACAATTGTTATATTCTTGGGACACATTTGGATTATCTTTGACAAAGAAAAGCAAGGATGGCATGATAAGATAGCCAATACTTTTGTTGTTAAAGAATAAATTTATTATTTTCTTTTTTATAAGAAATCTATTTAAGCATTAGAATTCTTTTATAATCATGGTATACTGTCCCCGTTGTGGTAAAGAGAATCCTAAAGGTACTCTTTACTGCATTGAATGTAACGAATTCATCGGTGATGAAGAAGAAAAGAAGAAATTAAAAGGAGATACTTATCCCTCTATTAATACTTATCCAGTTTCCTTTTTATTTACCTATAATGAACCTTCTTCTCGCTCAGAGCTTTTTATTAGAATATTATACTCATTTATACTTGGCATAGTTGCTGAAGCCTGGGGCCTTGTTGCAGGAATAGCTCAGATTTTCCAGTTTTTCTACGTTCTATTATATGCAAAAAAACATAAAAGCATGTTTGAATTTATAACTGGATATTTTAGATTCTATTTCTGTCTGACATGCTATACTCTTCTCTTGACCGATGAAAGGCCACCAATATCCAGTCACGAAGTAGAATATCCCTGCAAAATGTCCATATCTTTTGAACAATCTTCAAAAAGATTAGAGCTACTTGTTAGAATATTTTATGGATTTGTTCTATCGTTAATTGTTTCATTATGGGGGATGGTAGTATCTTTTTTAGTAGTAATCGAATGGTTTTATATTCTATTTACTACAAAGAAAAACTTTGGCCTCTGGGAATTTGCTGTTAGATTCATGAACTTCTCCATGAGAGTAAATGCTTACATTTTGATTCTAACAGATGAGAGGCCATACTTCTTGACGTACTCCTCGCCTGACTTCATGAACATCCTGATA
>LNGD01000144.1 GCA_001587675.1 Candidatus Methanofastidiosum methylothiophilum | reverse complement strand
ATCTTATTAATTTTTTTTTCTTTATCAATATCTTCAATTAAGATTTTAAATCCCCTTAAAAAACCTGTTATGCCGCTTGATTCAGATTCAATTTTTTTCATAGTAATATACCTCTTCTTCAAAATAATCAATTAGCTTCTTTTCAATTTCTTTTTTTAAGATATCTATATTTAATCCTTCTTGTGCAGATATTTCTATTCCTTGTTTGTCTGTTATATATCCCCATTCTTTTAGATCTGCCTTGTTATATATTTTTATTATTGAAACACCTATGAATTCGTTAGATATCTCTTTATATAGCTTCAATTGCATTTCCATACTATACCCACAAGATTCTGTAGGATCAAAAATAAAAAGAATTAGTTTTGCCAAATACTTTAATGCGGATATGGCCTGTAATTCGATAGGATTCCTATCCTTGAATTCTCTATCGAGTAAACCAGGTGTATCTACAACTTGTATCTTTCTTCTATTATACTCAAATGATGAAACATTAATCCCTTTAGTTGTAAATGGGTAGGAGTTAATTTCAGGTTCAGAATTGGTCAAGGATTTTAAAAGTGATGATTTACCTACATTTGGAAAACCTGCAATCACAATAGTATACAGATCTGGATTTATCGAAGGTAGATTTTTTAGTTTATCACGTAGTTTATTTAGAACTTTTATATTTCGTTCTATTTGCTTTAATATTGATATATAACGTCCATAACACTCTTTTCTCAAAAATGATGCCTCTTGTGGTGTTTTGGCTCTTCTTATATTTTTTATATATTCCACTTTTATTGAATTAATTGTGTTAATTGCAAAAGATAAAGCCCCTAAATTATGTCTTAAAGTGTCGATTCCTGCAATTATGTCAATTAACTCTCGTGTAAATGGAGGTAATCTATCAAAAGATGGGTATCTGTCTACAACTTTGAAAAGAGATTCAGCTAATGTTTCACCAGCAACGGTTACTCTTATAGATTCTTTTTCTTTTACTATCTCATTTAAATTTTTTTTACTAGACAAAGCTTTTTTTTTTGCAAGCTTAAACGCTTTATCTACTATTTCATCTATTTCTATAAGAGGTACTTCTTTGAACATATTAAATCCTGGGCCTATATACTTAGGTCTTCCTTTTCAGTAGCTAGTGTGTATACCTTTAAAAACCTCTTCTTTAGTTCACTTGAACTGTATGGCAATCGTTTATCAAGCCTCATAATTTTAATGTTTAATCCAGATTTATTGATTCTTTCTTCAATCCATGATGAGTATTGGTCGGGTCCAAGAAATATAATATCTGGCTTTTCAGCTATAATCGGTGAGAAAAAATCCTTTTTATCTCCAAGTATAACCTTGTCAACCATCTTCATACTTTCAAGAATAATTTTTCTTTCTTCTTCATTAAAGATTGGAGCCCTTCCCTTGAATTTTTTTATCGTTTCATCTCTTGCTATTATAACGGTGACCTTTCCTAATTTAGAGGCTTCAGTTAGGAAATATATATGCCCGGGATGTACAACATCAAAATTTCCTGCAATGAGAACCTTCAAAAGAACACCTTTATTATTTTTAAAAGGTTATTTTATAAATATTGTGGAAAAGGTTTCTTTAATGCTTATTATAATACGGAACAAGAAAAAAAAAGATGAAGTTGAAATCTTAGAATATGTTAATGGTAAGATTAATACCAAATATACGCTTGTTCTTCTACAAGATGGGGATAGATTTGTTCCTAAAAAATTCCGTAAGACAGAAAATGAAAAAGAAACGATTTTGATGCCTAAGGAATCAATTAAACTCCTAAGAAGTGATACGCTATTCATTTCAAAAGATCATTTCACGGAAGATATACTCTCTCTGTTAATCAATATGCTAAATTCTTATGGGGCCAAATTCGAGTATATATCTTTGTGTAAATTCTGCTTAATTGATAATAGAGTCAATACAAAAGGTACTCCTTATACATACCATTCAGAGCCAATATGTGAAATTTGTGCAAAAGCGGAAATAGTTAAAGATTTGAAATACAAAGGGATTAATGATACAAAACTTGCTGAAAAATTGTTGAAAAGATTCTCTGATGTCGATAGAGTTTTAACGGTATTTGATCCTAAATTTGACCCCACAAGAGATTCATCAATTACCTTATATGATAAAATTGAAGCTTCCCCCCTTGACATTAAAATTCAAAAAATATCTGATCTTGAAATTTCTGAGGCTTTTAGAAATAGCCTGATTTCGAGGGGAATAAACGAACTAACTCCTGTGCAATCATTAGCAATAGAAAAGGGGCTTCTATCTGGAGAAAATTTTCTTATTATGAGTGAAACCGCCTCTGGGAAAACTCTTATAGGTGAAATATCCTATTTTTCAAGATTTAAAAAAGGAAATAAATTACTGTATTTGTCTCCATTAGTTTCTCTGGCTTTACAAAAATATGAGGAGTTTAAAGATAACTACCCAAATTTTAAGATATCCTTAAGAGTTGGATTATCAAGAATTTCAGACAATCCCAAAGATATAAACAGGTCCTTAGATTCAGATATAATAATTGGGACATATGAAGGAATCGATCAAATTTTTAGGTCTGGAATTACTATCGAAGGTGTTTCTACTGTTGTTATCGATGAAATTCATATGCTACAAGATAAAGAAAGGGGGCCTCTTTTAGATAGTTTGATTTCACGACTTTATGTTTTATACCCTGATTCTCAATTTATTGCGTTATCAGCAACTGTAGGTAATCCAAAGGAATTATCAGAAACACTTGGCATGGAACTAGTAATTTATAATAAAAGGCCTGTTCCTCTAGAAAGACATGTAATTTTTTGTTCTGGTCATGGAGGAAAACTACATACAATTTCAAGAATAATTCGAAAAGAAAATTCGGACATTTCTTCAAAACGATACAAAGGGCAAGCTATAGTTTTTTCCAATTCAAGAAGAAATTGTCATTCTTTAGCCGAACATTTTAAAACAAGAGGAATTAACGCTGCGGCATACCATTCCGGCCTTCCATTCAATGAACGAAGAGAAATTGAAACCAAGTTCTGGAAAGGTAAACTTGATGCTGTTGTGACCACAGCGGCTCTTGCTGCAGGGGTAGATTTTCCTGCATCAGCAGTAATATTTGAAACTCTTTCTATGGGAATTGAACCGCTTAAAATATTTGAATTTCAGCAGATGATTGGCAGGGCTGGCAGACCTTCGTTTCATGACAAAGGAAAAGCTTACTTATTGATAGATCCTCAAGAAAAGTATGGAGAAATTTCAGAAGAAGAGCATTGTTTTTACTTACTAGAGAATAGTTCTGAAAAAGTTGATATCCAATATGATAACAATACCTCATTAGAACGAACTTTATCAATAATATCCACATTTTCTAATTTATCCGTCACAGAAATAAAAAA
>LNGD01000143.1 GCA_001587675.1 Candidatus Methanofastidiosum methylothiophilum | reverse complement strand
GCATTCCTCTTTAGTGGCCTTCACAGGTATGTAGACTCTACTATTTTTTTTGTCAATTATCACCTCTAATGGGTCGTAGCTTTCAATTGTGGTCTTTTTGGGTGTGGCTTTTTTTACTTTCTTTGTGGCCTTTGTCTTTATGTATTCTTGGATCCCTAGTTCCATTATCTCTATTGCTATCTCAAATTTGTCTTTGTCCATATCTCTACCCCTTCCTTTTTTCTCTTTTGGTAATACTCTTTATTGTAAATCTTCTTTTGTTCTTTGAGTTCCGTCTCTTGTGGTGTTCCCTTGATACTTTCCCGATATTCTTTTGATCTTTTCCTATTATCTTCTAAATAGTTCTCGTGCCTTGTCTTGTTTTAACTTCTTAAAATAGGTCTTTTTGTATTCTTTCCTTTTATCCTTGTATTTGTCCATTATTATACCTTAAAATTTAGTATATTCTATTTTAGTTATATGTATGTGTAGATTGGAAATTCTTTGTCATACCATATTACTAGATTATCTCGTGGTTGGTCATATTTTGGGATATAACTTACTTCTTTGACTGTTTCAATCCCCCATTTCCCTCGTCTCTTCTTTTCTAGTTTAATGAGTTCGAATCTGTCAATTATTATTGTTCCTGTAGGCAATGTTTTTCCCCTCATAGAAGTCAAAGCGTGTTCATCCTCTTCAAATATTCCTAATATTTTTGTTGTTATTTCTATGCCCCTAAATTTGCCAAGATCCAAGTCTACTACACATTCCATTATTTTATTATCCCCCCTATACTAGAACTTCCATAAATAGAGTCTTTGTGGGCCTCTTGTCTTGACTTTCCGTTTTGCATTAAAAGCAACTCTATCAAACTTTGGACCACTACCTGTTCTATTACTTGTCTACTCCTCAAAACTTGGATTTTTGGGTCGAGAATTACACAATATTCTTTTTTGTTTTGGGTCTCTATCATCCCGTTTTGTACTTCTTCCCATTCTTTTGTTTTTAATTTTGGTGTTTTTAAGAATTTTACTCCATACTTCAATTCTACTTTTCCCACCAATTCCTTGAATCTTTCTTCCTTCATAATCTTTCACCTTTTATATCGCTTTTCTGAATCTGAATTCCCACTTGTCCTTTTCACAATCTATTCCGTCAAAGTATGCCATCTCAGATATGAACTTCACAGAATCAGAATTAAGGTCTACGAAAGATTTTGGAACTTCTATGTAAAGATATTCGTCTGAAGTGTAGAATGTAAAGGTATACTCCATTTCAACTAGCCACTCTATTATTTGGTTTATCTCTTCTCTCACTTTCCCCCTCCGTTGTTAAAGGTATTATTTTCTATCTTCCAACTATGTACTGTAAAGACCTCTATGTTCTTGAATTCTTTTTTTAATTCTATGATTGCCTCTTCTACTGCAATCACAAAATCCTTTGTCTCCGTTCTGTAGTGAAATTTGTTTGCCTTTCCCTCTGTTTTGTAATATAGCATTACCTCGATCATCTTTTTCCCTCGATTAACTCTATTAATCTAGCTATGCCGATACCCGCTAAAAGTGCTTCAACACCTCTTAATACTGCTACAATTGTTTCAATCGGAATCTGTTGCATTTGTGTCAACTCCTTTTGTAGTATAGGCTACCTCTCCTGTAAATCCACTTACTACTACTGATGGACTACACCCACAAGCTAGTATGTCTGCCTTATATATTGGGATTATTGAATTACATACTGATATTGCTAAATTGGCTTTTTCAATCGCTTGTTGCTGTTGTTCTATCACTTGGATATCGTGACTTCTTTGGTATACCATTCCTATGTTAATTCCTGTTCCTATCGCCCCTACTACTAGGAGAATTAGTAATCCTATATCCAATACTACTGTCTTCAAAATATCTCATCCCTTTCCTTCTTGGTAAGTTGTATGTATTTTGTTCCTCCATAGTCCACTTTGTTTAAGTCCAACTCTTCCTTGCTCAATACGAATCCCCAGTAATTCACACCGACACTGTGTTCTATTGTTGCCGCCTGCCCCCAATCGTAGTCTGATCCTCTTACAGAATATCTATGATACCCCTCTGGCAATCTTTTAATATCTACCCTCCCCATTGGAAAAATGTAGATTGTCTTTCCACGGAATTCTTCCTCGTACCCGTGTTCTTTTTCCAATAATTCTTCTAGTGTATACCTTCCTCTTAATCTCCTAATCCCATCAATTATCTTGTAAATCAAACTATCTTCCCGATATGTTAATATTATATCTTTACTCATTGTTTTTCCTCTTCTTTGTCTTTATTCCATATACTCTACCTCGGTGGTGCAAAGTTATTCTCAAAGATACACTCTGCAATCACTAAATTTATTTCTTCCTCATCATTATTACAGTACTCCTTTAACTGGGCCAAGCTATTGTAATGCCCAGATATTTCCTCCTCGGTCTTTTCAGAAGAATACTCATTCAGATTTATTACCTTGTTCGTTCCTCTTTCCTTGAACTCAAATTCTGTTTTTGATATTACCTTGCAGTACTGTTTTGCATCTTTATCTGTGCATATCCACTCTGGATTCTTGGCTGGGCATATCTTGAAATGGTCCCTGTAATCTTTTATTGAAGCACTTCCCCCCAGAAATTCCCCACACTCTTTGCAAGTTCCCATTAATCTTCCTCCAACTCTTCGATTTCTATCCCTCCAGTGGACATATCTTCTATCTTCATTCTTTTTAGTTCCTCGTTTGCCTTTTTTTCTGCCTCTTTTTTGTTCTCTGCTTCAATCTCGAATACTATATCCTCAACTGTAAATCTTACTTCATACAACATATTACTCCTCCATTTTGTTTAACATATCTTTGTAAAATTCTACTTCTAATTCTACATTTAGATTATTATCTATAATGCCTTTTACAGAATTTATGGCTTTTTGTTCTTCGCTTATCTCATATTCTCTTTCCCATACAACTATTCCAGAGTATGTGTCACGCATCCAAGACTTCCCTCTATTGTTTTTCCCTCCGTGCCTTGATATTGAGACATAATATACCCTCTCGTTTGCCATAAACAATCCAACATACTCCCCTACTTTACTATCATGTAAGCTACTTACTGTACTTTCTTCACTAATTATCTTCACCATACCTTACCTCGCTTCTTGTTGATATAGTGTATTATAAAATATAATTAAAAAAATAGTTATTGTTTCTTCTCTAAACCTTTGAATCTCCAAACATTAAAATCTGGTATATTCTCTGGGTCAGTCTTTTTCTTTTTCAGATTTGGTAGTAATAAGTGTCTCTGCCCATCAAAAGTGAATTTGTATCCAGGCTTGTCTCCTCTTGAGTATCCTATTGCAACTTCTTCTAGCTTCGCATCCTCATTGTGTCTACATATCCTTAAATCTGGTTGCCCTTCCTTTCCTTCAGGCTTCTTCTTGTT
>LNGD01000142.1 GCA_001587675.1 Candidatus Methanofastidiosum methylothiophilum | reverse complement strand
TAGACAAACAACAAGAGTATTCCGTTGAAGTAATAAAGAATCCCAACTATATGGAAACAAAGAGAAACAAACCGACAAAATCCTATAACTTGTGGAGAAAGTGCTAGAATGGACCCAAAGAAATACAAAAAAGAAAGGTCAAAATACGGAACTATAAGTATGAACAAAGAGTTTCTACAAAAAGACCAAAAGCAGATGGGAATTATAAAAAGAGTTTTATTGGGATTTAGGTACATAGGATCCTCAAGAAAAAGAGTAAACGGGCACAGAGAAAGAGTATCCCACATACAAATGGAAAAAGAACTCGGAAGAAAGTTGAAGAAGAACGAGGTAGTCCACCACATCGATGGCAACCAATTTAACGATTCTAAATCTAATTTATTGGTATTAAAGAGAGACAAGCATACGGAGTTAGAAAGGAAGATCAGAGTGTACCTAAAAGAGAACAAGAAGCAACCGACAAAAGCGTGGCAATTAAAGGAATTAGGAGGGGCATAATGCCGAAAGGAAAAGTAAAGAAAGCTATGGAAAAAAGGGCCAAGTTTATCTGGAAGCACAACTTGAAAGATAAAAAAGGGATTCCAGTACAAAAGAAGTTCAAAACGGAAAAAGAATTTCAAGGGGCATATGTGTTCGGTGGCTACGATAAAAGAAGATTGAATTTCAGGGAAAAGGATTACATAAAAGGAGGATATGCAGACAAGTCGAAGATTGCCGATTTTGACTGGGAACAACTAAAGGTAGGTGCAAAGGTAGAAAGAGAACACACAAACAATCCCAAAAAGGCAAGGGAAATAGCAAGTGACCACCTAAAGGAGTATCCTTCATACTATAAAGAACTAACAAAAATGGAAAAATGGATGGAGATAATAAAAATAACGAAAATAAATCCATTTCTGGTAATATTTTTAATCGGGGCAATATCCAATGATGTATATGATACCCGAATATAAATGGATTATTTCTGATAGGGATTGGTGTTGGGGGATTCATAAGGAGTAGATTATGGTGAGACGAGAGGAGTTTTTAACTCCTTGCCTCTAGGATTTTATGAAGAAAAAGATAGTTTACGACTAGGTATATAAGACTTTCGGGACAATAAGATTTATATATTAATAATTTATATTATTCTTTATGAAATTAAAACAGGACTGGTCTATAATTCCACTAGTGCATCTTGACAGGGCAGTTCTTTATTTGATTGGAACCTTTTTTTTAGTCGGACTACTTGCAAGAGAAATAAATCTTCTTTTAATTATAGCATCTGCAATTTGGATGATAATTGGAATTGCATCCAAACGGTCTATGCAGAATGCATTAGAAAAATGGGGGCTAAAACTACTGCTAGTAGTTCCAATCGGAACACTTTTATCAATCTTGATTTCTCAAGCCACGATAGGAATATACCAGAGTTCAGTTTTAGACGATATAGAGGGGACAGTCTGGGCAATAAGGTCAACAGCAGAGAACTGGGGGGCGACATTTTTAGTTATATATGGATTGGCAATAGTGCCATTTAAGACCCTACTAAGTCTCACAAAAGATTTCAGAGATATAGTTATATACGGGAAGAAAAAAATCCCAAAGAGGGGAAAGATTTAAATATTAATAATTTTTATAGTTCACTATGAAAGGAATAATAATCCCTCTATTCTGTTTGATTATTTTTGTAAGCATAGCTTCAGTAAGTGCAGAAGACTTTGAAATATCCCCAGAGGATTTGTCCAAATTGCTAGAATTCTCACAATATTTAGACGACCCATTTATCAATATACCCCCCTCCAAGTCCACCCAATTCGCATTGTTTTGGACTGTTATTACTTTCCAACCACCAGATTTTGTTTCCCCTGACGAGGCAAATGATGATGTTGCTGTGGTAAGGATGGTTCTACTGGCACAGAATACAACAGAGACAAAGAAGACACTTACCCTAAAAGAAACAATGCCGTCAATAGTCATAAATACAAAAGTGTATGTATTGGAAGCAGATTCCTTTTCTTTGGATCCAGAGGATATTTTAAATCTAAAAGAAGCGAAAACATCATTCAACAAGACCACAAAAGAGATAAGTATCCCAATAGAGATAGAGGCAAATGCAACTGAAATTTATATGATATATGCCACATGCAAAGGGGTAGAGCATTGTATGACAACGGGTACTACACAATAGAAGAAGCAAGACAAGACTCAGAAACAGGGCCATTACTGGAAACAAAAGAAGTGGCAAAGCAATTTGTAGTGTTGCCAAAGATCGATTCAGGGGATACTCTGACAGTATACATAAAATCAGGGGAAAAGACACCATTTGGAAAAGTTCTACCATTTTTAGGATTACTCGGAGGAATAACTAGCACCGTGGGGAAAGTGCCCGTACTAGGGGACACAGTAGAAGAAGTTGGAGGGACAACAGGGCTATTGTTTGTCGGCATATTGATAATAATCCTTCTAGTAATATTGGTGATAATTGGCATAGTGGCATTACTTAGAAAAGGCAAGAAAGACACAACTCCAACCCAACCCCAAATACCACAACAACAATTGAATGCAAGGATATCCTCAAAAGAGGACTATTTCAAACTTAAAAATATGGGAGGAATATTTGGATTTTTCAATAGAGGAGAATAATCCTCTTTTTTTATTATAGTAAACTTTATATATTAGATTTATTCTAAGAATAAACAATGTCCACATACTTGAAGTTTTTAAGTATAATAATCTACAGTTGTGCTGTAATAGCTTATTACGAAATTAAAGGAATAATAACTGGTAAGGACTATGGCGATATTAATTGATATAGGGCACCCTGCACACATACATTTTTTTAAGGGATTCATAAAAAAACATCCCGAAACAATAGTGACAGCAAGGCAAAAAGAGATAACACAATATCTGTTGGAGAAATATGGGATAGATTACATTGATTTGGGTAGGAATCAAAAAGGGATAAAAAGGAAAGCATTGAATTTACCAAAGGTCTGTTACAAATTAAATAGAATATCAAAAAAGAAAAATCCAGTTTTTATGATGGCAATAGGGTCTCCGTATATTCCGATTGTCGGGAAAACATTAAATACGAGGACAGTCATATTCACGGATAGTGAACCTGTAAAAATAGATAAATATTTGGTATATCCCTTTGCTACGGAGATACACACACCCGTATTTTTCAGGAAAGAAGTTCCACGGCAGTATAGGTACAAAGGATGCCATGAATTAGCATACCTCCATCCAAATCAGTTCAAACACAAGCAGAACAAATCAAATTATATAATCCTAAGATTTGTTTCTTGGGGGGCATCACACGATATTGGAAAATACGGTATCCCCGATATCTATAAAGAAAAGATGGTGGAATTGGTCAAAGAGAAGGGATACGAACCAATAATAAGTGCAGAGGGGGAATTGCCACAAGAACTAGAAAGGTATA
>LNGD01000141.1 GCA_001587675.1 Candidatus Methanofastidiosum methylothiophilum | reverse complement strand
TTAATTGCATTTTTCCCCGTCATTATTAATAACCTCAATATAATTTTGCATTGATCAATTTAAATATCCATATTTACAATACTTTATTTAATACTATACAGAATATAAGTATTAAATTTTGTGGTCAACTGAGTTACCTTAAAAAACCAACGAAATTAAAAAAAAGGATAGTAACACCAATTAAAGATTTCTCAAACTATTCGGCCTACTATAATCTCAGCGGCGGATTTACACGGTATTCTGGTTTTATATCTTCACCTTTAAGGATTTGCTTAAACCCAAATTCCGCCCTGAGCTTTTTTAGTTCTTCATCCATTTTACCAATTATGATGGTATTTACCAAAGATCATCTTGTAACTTTTTCAACGATTCTACACCCATACTTCTGTTAGTTCATTTGACTTTCTTTTCCTAGCGGAAGGTATTAAAGAATGCAGGAATTTTACCCCGATTAGTGTGGCCGCCTTGTTGAACTATTAATATCCCTGAACTTTTCGTAGCTTATCATTCATTTACCAAGTGTAAGGTAGAGACGGATTGTAAGAAATTATAAATAGTAAGAAATATATAATTATTCTCCAGTGGTTACCATGATTAAAGTTGAAACTAATATTTACGACAAATTTCAAACCGTAGTTCCTAAAAAAATAAGGGAAACACTGGGATTGACTAAAAATCATATAATTGAATGGACGATAAATGATAAGGGAAAAGTAGAACTGAGTTTCAGAAAAAAAGTCACTGATGATGATGTAATCGGGATGGTATCCTTAAAAGAAAAAACAAATGCCGTTAAGTTAGTGGAAGATTTATACAAAAAAGGGGATAAAAAGAGTTGATATTCATAGATACTAATTTCTTCTTGGGACTTTTTATCAAAACAGATTATTGGTTTACAAGAGCAAGTGAACTCATAAAAGAAATACCTGTAAAAGACAGGATCATATGTCAAGCTGTATTAAATGAAACAATCACTTTATTAGGTATGAAAACAGATATGAGTACCTGTGAAATAGCATATAACTATTTAAGAGATACTTGTACCATATTTAACGAAACGGAAATTAGTAATTATAATACTAAAATAATGAAAACATATTTAGAATTTAATGGTGATTTATCATTTACAGATTGTACTATTGTTGAATCTATGATGCAATTAGGCATAAAAAAGGTAGTAACCTTTGATAAGGACTTTGATAAAGTAAACCGGATAGAAAGAATACATTAGGCTTTTTATCTAGTAACCCCGGTGCGTCGGGAATTTAAACTTGCGACACTATGACTCATTATCTAGGCCAGATGGATTATTTAAGAAAATTGTTTATCTCTTTAGTGACCCATTTTTTACATCCTAGAAGAGAGTTAAACGGAAAGTAATCCGTTAAAAAGGAATCAATTCTACTCAATACATCTGAATAGAATTCATAGTATAAATCTTCAATATTATCTGTAATCACATCCATAGAGAAGGGGGATTAATAGAATCAAAATTGAGAAGGGAGTTGGGATTATGATGTTAAAACTTATTAAAAGGAGGAATGGGAGTGAATTTATCCAGGAATTAAAGGATAAATACGGATCAATGGAAAATCTACAGAGGTTAATAAAAAAGGACCCTGACAATCTGTTATACCCCCTTGATTATGACGATTGGTTGTACTATCTGGAACATCCAGATGAGGTTATCGAAACCGAGGATGTTATATTCCTGAAGGATACAGACCTCAAGATGTCGGATCTGGAGCTATTAGATATAATTAAAAAAGAGCACCCCAAATCCATAAGAAATCTATCCCATATATTGAATAAGGACATCAAATCAGTCCAGCCTAAAGTTAGTAAATTAGCTAAAACTGGACTTCTCAAATTGGAACAAGGCCCCAAGAACGCCAAAAAACCTGTAGTCAACTTCAACAGGATAGAAATCGAGATTTAATATCATTAATCAAAATCCATGGTTTTTAAGTATTTTTTGAGGTAAATTATGTGGAAACCATCTAATACTCTAAAACTCCTAACCAAGGGCCAGCTCATACCCCAACTTAAAGAAAGTATCTCCAATGCAGAACGAAGCATCTTCATAGTAGGACCCTGGCTCGATGCTTATTTCATTCGTTTAATCGTTGATTCTATAACGAATAAAGATATTGAGGTTAAGTTCGTGGTCAGAGTAGATGATGGGGTGATAGATGGTAAAACCCTCTCTGCTTTGAACCTGGCAAGAGAGAATCTCAAAAATTTCCAGGCGAAATCCCTAGAAAACCTCCACTCCAAGGTCATCTTAGTCGATGATGAAATTTTCTTCCTGGGCAGTGCCAACTGGTACTGGTACAGTCTTAATGAGGGTGTGGAAGTGGTTGTTATGGGACATCTAGGCCAGTTAACTGAACTCTCATTTGAACTCGATAAATACTGGAATGAGAGTTCTCCTGTCCCTGGGGATTTAATTACCAAACACACCGATTTTAAGCCCAGATATAGAGTTTAAGAGTACAATAAAAACTTAAGTAGATAAAAAAGGGGCACATGCCGGTTAAATTATTTAAATAAGACTTAGTTCATAGTATGATCGAGTGGTGTACCCTCTTCAATCAATCCCACGGTTATATCTTCAAATTCATCCCATAATCCAGGCGCTTCCTCATGGAAACGTTTTGAACGTGGTATGGAGGAGAAGTCCACTCCATTTCCAGCATAGGTGCTGTTGTATTCTCTGTCTTTGGCGTCTAAGTCTAAAAGTTTAGTATAGATGGATTTGAGCTTCTGCAGACAGTTGTAGAAGGATGATATTTCTATTATCTCCTTGTCGGTGAAGCTTATGGCGAGTAATGGTGCCTGTTTGCTCCACATCACTTGGTTCCATGAGGGCAGGGGCATCTTTATCAGCCGGTGGGCCAGGCCGATTTTTTCCTGGTCTTCATCTCTTTCGTTTTCTTCTGTATCATTTAACTTGTACCAGAACTCTTTAACTAGCTCCATGTTCCTTTCGTTTTCAAGGGAGATCAGGGTCCTGGTTGAATTTTTCTTTCTTCGTCTTCTCTTTCTATCTCTGCGCCAGTTACTGAATTCACTGGACGCCAGTCCCAGAATGACACCTAAAATTGTGGCCATTATGGGATTATAAGGTATATCAAACGTTATAACGCCCTCCAAATGGTAATTTTTATTTAAAAGTAAAAGTCTTTAAAAATAAATATTCCACTAATAAATTTAGCAAAAAATAATTAAGAATAAGTGAATTACACCAATCTTCTACAACTCTATATTGATCAGCATCACATATAAAGCCTATCTTAACCATCAAAAGTATTAAAAAAAATTTTTTCTGCATTTATGATCAAATCATTTTCCACAACAAAAAAAATCTAAAATGATTCATCCACTTTTTAAGAACAACAAAATATATTTGTTAAACTGGATAATATTATAATAA
>LNGD01000140.1 GCA_001587675.1 Candidatus Methanofastidiosum methylothiophilum | reverse complement strand
AGTTATTATCTCTCCTAATAAAAACCAAGCCATGATTGCAGTTACAACTGGAACAAAATAAAGAAACATGGCAACATTAGAAGCCTTTTCACAGTTCATAGACCTATTCCAGCATATATAGGCAAACACTGAGCATAATAATGAGAGATACAAGATCGAACCAATCCCGAGTTTTGTTATGTCTCCAATAAATGAAAACTTAGATTCAAATAATGACATTGGGAACAAAAATAAAGTTCCAAAAAGAAATGAAAAAGACGTCACTGAAAGAGGAGTTCTTTCTTCCATTATTTTTTTTCCGGCAACAGAGTAGGCTGCCCAAAATATTCCAGTCAATATTATTAGTATGTCTCCAATATTTATCTTTTGAAAACCTGAGAGAGAACCATTAATGACTATGAAAACTGCACCTATAAAAGAGATTAAAATTCCAAGTGCTGTTTTTTTGGTAATAGATTCTCTTAAGAATAACATTGCAAAAATAGCTATAAATGGCACATTAAAGTTAATAAGTATAGATGAGTTGATTGCCGTTGTATATTTTAATGCAAATATCTGAATTGACTGAACTAAAGTCACCCCCAATAAGCCTAAGGCGGCCAGGGTAAATACCTCATTTTTCTTTATTTTTAGGCTATTTTTTCCTTCTGATAAATAAGTGATTGCAACAATTACCGGACAAGCTACAAGAAATCGAAAAAATGCAAGGGAGTACGGAGGAATTTCCGTTAACCCCCACTTTATAGCTATCCACGAACCCGACCATATAAGGACTAGAGCTAGTAGTTCTAGGAATGTTTTTATTTTCATTAGGCATCATTATTATTTTTATTTTGCAAGCTCTGAGAGATGTTTTATCCTTTTAAGCATATTTGGGTGGGTGCTCATTAGTTCCATTAAGCTTTCAGACGAACTTACTCTTACATGACTTTGTCTTAAAAATGCAAGTTCATCTCTATCTATAGAACCACTCATATCCCTGTCCACTTCTGTCAGTTGATTAAATTCTTCTCTGGCTCTTGTAGGATCATTCAAAAAGAAAGCTTTAACACCTTCTACTCTCTGAAGTTCGCTCTTTGGGGTCTTAGCGTTTCCGTATACTAGCTTGTATAGAGCTGAAGCTAAATGATGGGGCTCATTTCCAATTTCTGCACTTCCCTTATCTGCGTAGTATTCCCTTATTCTCGAGCCGTACATGACTAATAGATTTGTAATGAAGTAGATAATCAATGCGACAATAGCGACAGCAAATGTTCCACCAGAATCTCTACTGTCTCTTCTGCCCATACCTCCCCAAGCCATAGATACATACATGTAATATGCTATCATTGGCACCGCACTAAGTAAAGTAATAATTGCCATATCTCTGTGGGTTATATGAGATATTTCATGACCTATAACTGCCTTTAATTCGTCATCAGAAAGCAAGTTTCTAATCCCTTGCGTGACGCATACTCTTGAGTCGCCTATAGATCTGCCGAAAGCAAATGCATTTGGCATTGGAGTTGGACTCACACCAACTTTTGGGGTCTTTTTTAACCCTGCTTTCCTTGCCTGTTCTTCTACCATCTTGTAAAGTTTAGGATCTTCCCCTTCAGTGATATATCTTACATGCATTGAGGACTCAACAGTTTTCGGACCGATCATGTATTGCACAAAAAGTAATCCCAAAGCAATTATTAATGTGTAATTAACAAAACTTTGCCCTGAATAGCCTAGAGCAGCACCGACAAAAAGTAAAAATCCGTATATTATAACAAACATCAATCCTACTAGCATATACATCCTTGCTTGAAGCCACATAATTTTCCACCTAAGTTTTTAATAGCTACATTATTATTTAAATATTTCTTTTAGAAGTAACTAACATTAATAAAAATTAGTGCGACTGGCGGGATTCGAACCCGCGCTTGAAGCTTGGGAAGCTCCAGTCCTAACCACTAGACTACAGTCGCTGTTATTAATATGCCTTATTTCAAATTTATAAATTTATCTTTTCAAAAATCCTTCCAATAATAAATCCAATGGCTGAACAGGTTTCGAGTGATATACCTTCGCCAGTAATGTCAAGGTGATAATTAGTCATTTTACGTATCTCTCTAGGAAGCCCTCTTCTCCCAAGACCTATAAAAAATACTGTATCATCACCTTTTCTAATATTCTTTGTTATAGTATCCAAATCACAACTCTTTTCTGGCTTTGAAGTTGTAGATATGAAGACACCTTTCAGCTTGTTAGGGTCATCGGTAGCTACTAGTTTTCCATGATTTATCAACTCTTCAATATACTTGCCGCCCTCGCCTATCGTAGTATTTTCTTTTACCTCATTAAGAAGGAATTCTTTGTAATCCTCTTTGAAAGGGAAGTCAAAGAGACAGAGATCAAATCCTGTATAATAACAGAGAGGTGCGGCTCTAGCAATATTCCTTGAATGTATATCATGCCACTTTAGGTTGTCATAAGTGTTCACCAAACAGATCGTGACCTTTCCTTTATGGCTTCTTTGTTGATTCACCTCTAACAACTCCCGTTGCAATTAAATGTGCAACTCTTATAGGCTCTGGAATATTGGAATGCATTGAAGATATCCTGATTAGCTCCCTTGCATCTTGATCTTCAATACCATAATATTGGAAAAATATTTCAGAATTATATTGAACTTTTGTACTATATATTTTGCCCGCTTTTTTAATAATCTCTAGTCTTTTATTCTTGAGAGATAAATTTTCAAGAGCTCTTTCTATAGAGATAAAGTCAGGCATTTTTCTCATGATTACAACAACAGGAAGACCAGTTGCATTACTTAGCTGTTGAATGTCAACTAGATTGAATCCTGCCATAGTTATACCCTTTAGCATGATTGCTCTGACGTCCTTGTATCGTGCGTTTGTAATCATGTCGCTGATTTTTTCAGTTGCATCAAGTCCATCCCTTTCTATGTAAGTACTAACTACGCCGTCTATCCAAAATCCACCTCTAAGTAAAGCTCCAACAACTAAGACCTCTTTATCTTCCCTAGTAAAATTTGAGTCATCAATTCCTAAGATTCTTATCTCTTTCTTTATACGCATTGCATTAGTTTGGAATTTATTATTAATATGCTTAATCATTAAAAGTAGTGGTCCAAAAAAGCAGAAAAAGCATCGGCTATAGCCTTTCTTTCTTCTTCCGGATCGTTTAGGTCTTTGCCGATAAGTTTTTCAGAAATAATGTTAACGGCATCATCTATATCAAATACTTTTTCAATGTAACCCTTTCCAATTATGGCCTCTACAAAATCCCCTCTCATTTTCTTATCGCTTCTTCTAGGGGATTTTATTTTTGACTTTGCTAAAGCCTCTGAAAGAGCACTGTTTGAAACCTTTTTTCCAGTATACCTTCCCTGTACCCTAGATTTGGCAACTGAATAAAGAAAGTTCACAACTGCGTCGCCGAATGCAGATAGATTGGAATCCTCTGAAATATCTTCCATGAAAAATTTCTATACAGGTAATTTATAAATCTTCACAAGAATATGCTTTGTTGCATAATTCTACTCAAAACGACACTTATC
>LNGD01000139.1 GCA_001587675.1 Candidatus Methanofastidiosum methylothiophilum | reverse complement strand
AATATAATTGGAAAATGTAAAACTTGTGAAATAAATAGCATATGTGGTGGCAGATGTCTATACTGGAATTATCTTAATCTATGGCCAAAAGAGGGTGATGACGCAATATGTGTTACTATTAAGCACCTTATTAGCGAATTAGAACAAAGAATACTCGATATTAAAGAAATTATTGGAAACGGAATAATATCTTTAGAAGATTTAGAATATGAAAAATATTTTGGCCCAGAAATTATTCCATAAACACATAACCAATATAGTTTTTCTTTCCGAAAACTACTTAAACATAACAATCAAATGGTAGTTGGAGATTTTATGGACATATCCATTTTGATAGTTCTAGGAATTGTAGTTGTCATAGCGCTTGTTCTTATTGGAATATTTGTTGGCATCTACAACAAATTTTTCATGTTAAAGAACTCGGCCGAAGCAACTCTTGGACAGATAAGAGTCGCCCTAAAAAAGCGTCTTGATATGATTGATCAGCTATTGGGTGCTGTAAAGAGTTATGCAAAATTCGAAAAAGAAACTTTGGAAAACATAACAAAGTATCGTGCCAGTATTGGAAACGCTTCCCCTCAGGCAATTAGTGAAATTGATCGACAGAGTGCAGGTATACTTGGAAGGCTAATTGCAGTTGCAGAAAATTATCCTGACCTTAAAACTTCAACTACAGTGACAAATCTAATGGAATCTGTTAAGACAGTCGAAGACGAGATAGCAAGACAGAGATACACATACAACAATATAGCACAACAGTTTAACACCATGCTTGATACTATTCCATCAAACATTGTTGGAATGATTATAGGACTTGTAAAACTCGAATATCTTAAATTTGAAGAGGCTATAGAAACAAGACCCAAGATAGAATTCTAAAGAGGAAAATATGAGCGAAACTAAACAGATTTCAGTTTTAGTACTCATTACTCTTTTGATAGGAGCGACAACGCTATTTCTTTTGCCAAAAGGACCTATCAGTTTTGGAGGAGACCTTGTAGTTGATAACTACGAGGCCGTTTTATTTTCAGATGGTACGTTAATCGAAAAATACACTTATGATGTACAAAATTCGGGACAATACAGAATGCTTTTTAGGTATTGGGATGATCTACTTTCATTTGAAAAACTAGATCGACCTTACATAGAATTTCTAAGTGTCACTTATCCAGAAGGGACTATCGGTTATGCAAAGGATTATTGGGGAAATGTAAAGGTCTTTGGAGAACAATCTTATTCCTATACAATTGATTCATTGGCATATACAAATGAAGTTGGGGCATATAATCCTTCGTATTATGATAAAGGAAAATATATTATTGAAATAAAATACAAATTTCATCCGCCAATACAATATGACAGCGAAGTAAGCCATTTTAATCTAAAACTTCAAAGAGAACATATCCCGATCAAAAATTTTAGGATTGTGCTACCAAGAGAGTATGTTGTTAAAGTATATCCCCATCCGCCAAATCTTAAGGTTTCTGAGAATCAAAATGAAATAATAATTTCTGGATCATCTGCAGAGAATGAGCTCTTGGAAGTTGAATTACTTCTTAAACCAGAATTTGTACATATTATAGATGGATTTCCAGAAAAGATGACTGGAGTTAGACAGAGGACTGAAACTGCTAATCTAATTTATAGTATACCTTTCTATGCCGCAATGCTACTTAACATATTAACAAACCTATTGCTCATAGCTGTTCCGTTTATTTTCTTCTATTTCTATTACAGATATGGAAAAGAGAAAAGCTTCACAGTTCCCGAGTTTTTGAGTTTTGTTCCAAACAGTAATTTGAAACCCTGGGTTGTAAATTTACTATTCAATGGTGAAGCCAATACATTTGACTCAAATGCACTTTATTCAACTCTGTTAGACCTTCATAAAAGACATAAAATTGAAATCAAAGAAAAAGCCAATCCCAAATTTATAACGATTAAAATTAAGGATGCCTCGGATCTTGATAATTTTGAAACAAAGGTTATCAATTTTATCCAAAGAGTAGGGACGGATGGATTAATAGACACAGAAGAAATAGATTCACTTGCTAAGAGTGCTAGGAAGAATGTATTAAATCAAAAAACAATGCTAAGCTACCAATCATCATTAAATAGCATAACTGATGTAAAAGCGACGGATAAATCAATAATCAAAAACTACATAGTTGAAGGCAGGGCACGACCACTTCCCATATTGTTTGCAGGAATATTGCTGGCAATAGTAAGCATTCTAATGATAGTGTTTATTCCTTTTGCGACAAATAGTTTAAGCTCTCTAATCGCTTCAATAGTGATCATTATTCAATCAATAATTGCGGTAGCTTTTCCAACAACTCTTTTTGGATTATGGAAGAATGATTCATATAAAGAAAAACTTGAGTGGGATGCTTTCCGAAAATTCCTTTCCGATTTGGCCCTTATGCGACAATATTCTCCTGAAGATATTCTTATGTGGGGCGAATGGCTAATATATGGAACAGCACTAGGTGTAGGGGACAAAGTAGAAGCTGCAATGAAGGCGTTAAATGTGAATTTAGAACAGGCCAATGTAGTTCCTTACCACGCTATTAATCGGTCCTTTATCCCTATTTCATCCTATGCGCCTCCAAGCAGTGGTGGTGGAGGTAGTGGAGGATTTGGTGGCGGAGGAGGATTTGGTGGAGGCGGTGGCTTCGGTGGCGGAGGAGTCGGTGGACGCTAAAATAATCAATTCTTTATAAAAATTTTATATATTTATAATTAAGAAAATTAATATAATTTTTAAAAGTAAAATAATAAATTTAGCTAAATAAATCATCTATTCCGTATTTAGCCCAGTCCACACTTCTGCCGAAGCTTTCTCCGCTCATTTTTCTTCTTCTTGCGTCCCTTTCAAATGGCTGTATTTCTATGTCACCATCTGCAGCCCTTCCAGAAATATATGGAGACTTTACTCCGGTCATAATAAGCATTACTCTAATTGAATCTTTAAGGCCTTCATCAACTCTTGCTCCCCAAATAATCTTTGCTTCAGGATCCATTATGGAGTTAACAATTTCTCCTACACGATTAGCTTCGTTTAGAGTCATGTTACTTCCGCCTGAAACATGGACTAGCGCACCTTTTGCATTCTTATAATCTACATCTAGTAATTTGCATGTCATGGCTTCATGGACTGCTTCTTCAACTCTGTTCTTGGTATTTGATTCTCCTACTCCAATTACTGCAACTCCTCCATCTTGCATGATTGTCCTTACATCTGCGTAATCTAAGTTAACAAGACTTGGTTGTGTAATAGTTTCAGTTATACCTTTTACCATTTCAGCAAGAACTTCATCTGATACACTAAATGCATAGTCAATTGGCATATTTGGAACAAGTTGTAGTAACTTGTTATTGTCTAGAGTAATAACTGTATCAGCATATCTTCTAAATGCTTCAAGTCCCTGTATGGCCTTTTCAAATCTGTGTGATCCTTCCATTCTAAAAGGTAATGTGACTACTCCTACGACTAAAGCACCACATTCTTTGGCAACTTCAGCAACTACTGGAGCACTCCCCGTTCCTGTTCCGCCTCCCATAC
>LNGD01000138.1 GCA_001587675.1 Candidatus Methanofastidiosum methylothiophilum | reverse complement strand
TTATGGGAATAGCGCCAAAGTTGATGCACAGAAGAAGTACATAGGATATCGAGCCTATGTGATTATTGTAAAAGACTAGCACCTAAATCCTATTTGAACAAGGTCAAAAGGAAATATGTCCCACAGCCAATTATTTTTTTTGTAAAGCCAAATTTTATATATGTTCTTTTAGATTGAATAATATGGAAAGATATACTCTTCTTATCATTAATATGCTTAATGATTTTGTATATGGGAAATCAAAATATGAATATGCTAGGGGCATAATTGGTCCTATAGGGGAAATCTCTAATTTTTTTAGAGAGCATAAATTTCCCATAATATATCTTTGTGATGCACATCTAAAAAATAATGATCGAGAGATTAAGATTCTTGGAGAGCATGCTATTGATGGGACAGAAGGGGCTAGAATAATAGATGATATTGTACCTAGAGAAGGGGATTATGTAATTAAGAAAAGAAAATATAGTGGGTTTTATGGAACTGAACTAGATGAACTCTTAAGAGAAATGGAAATGAAAAATCTTGTTTTTTCTGGGCTTTTGACTTCACTTTCTATAAGACACACAGTTGCAGATGCTTACTATCGTAACTATAATTGTATAATACTAACTAACGCATGCTGTGATGTCAAAAATGACCTTCATCTAAAATCTGTTCTTTACATAAGAGACTACTATGGGGCAAATGCTGTATCCACTATGAATTTTCCAAGACTTTATGTGGATAGGGAGGGAATTTAATGGATGTCGGAATTATTGGTAAACCAAATGTAGGGAAATCAACTTTTTTTAATGCAGTTACTCTTGGAGGGGCTGAAATTGCAAATTATCCTTTTACAACAATCGATTCAAATATCGGGGCAACTTATGTCACATACAAGTGTCCTTGTAAGGAATTTAATCTTAAATGCTCTCCTCAAAACTCAAAATGTATAGATGGTACAAGGCTTGTTCCTTTAAAAATAATAGATGTGGCAGGTCTTGTAAAAGGCGCGCATACTGGTAGGGGCCTTGGTAACAAGTTTTTAAATGACCTTTCAAGGGCTGAAACTTTGATTCATATTGTCGATGCCTCGGGTTCTACAGACATTGAAGGAAATCCTGTTGCAATAGGTTCTCATAATCCATTGGAAGACATTGAGTTCTTAGAGGAAGAAATTGACCTATGGTTTTTTGGGATATTAAATGACAATTGGTTTAGATTTGCCAGAAAAGTATGTTCCGCCCATTTAGATTTCAGTAAAATTGTCGCTGAACAATTTGCAGGAATAGGGATATCTGAAATTAATGTTATTAACGCTTTAAGAGAAACAAAGTTAGATACAGATAAATGTATACACTGGAAAGAAGAAGAGCTTTTGATTTTTGCAAAGGCTCTTAGAAAAATTTCAAAACCTATTACTATAGTTTTGAATAAAGTTGATATTGCACCACCTGAAAATATTAAAGCATTAAAACAAAAACTTGGAAATGTATTTACAATAAGTGCTGAAGCAGAGTTAGTTTTGAGAAAAGCTTCTCACGCAGGTCTATTAAAATATGTCCCATCTTCTTCAACTTTTGAGATAACTGGAAATCTGAACGACAAACAGAAAGAAGCTTTAGACAAAATTAAAAGTTTTATGGAAAAAAACGAAGGGACTGGAGTTCAAAAAGCCATCAATGAAGTTGTCTTCAACATTTTAGGAAAGATTGTTGTATACCCAGTTGAAGATGAATCCCATATGAAAGACGGAAAAGGTAACGTTCTTCCTGATGCATACCTAATGGAAAAAGGCTCAACTCCAAGGGACCTTGCATTTAGAATTCATACTGATATTGGAAAGAACTTCCTTTATGCTGTTAATGCTAGGACAAAAATGAGAATAAAAGATGATTATGAACTTCAAAATGGGGACATAATAAAAATTGTCTCTGCCGCAAGATAATATGAGGTAAAATGCCAAATATCACTAAGAATTTTGATAAATTTCTCGCCAAAGATAGAAATGAATGGCGTAATTGGCTTAAAGACAATTACAATACTTCTAAAGGAGTATGGCTAGTTTATTATAAAAAGAATAGTCAGAGATCTAGTGTCACTTACGAAGAAGCTGTGGAGGAGGCTCTCTGTTTTGGCTGGATTGATAGCACTGTAAATTCTATTGACGAAGAGAGATATATGCAGCTCTACACCCCAAGAAAAATAAACAGCATATGGTCAAAGTTGAACAAAGAGCGCGTTGAAAATCTTATAAGGCAAGGTCTAATGACTGATGCAGGCTTTAGTAAAATTGATGCTGCAAAAAAGAACGGTTCTTGGGACTTACTTAGCTCAATTGATGATTTAATTATACCAATAGATCTTGAAAAAGCTTTTTCTCAAAACGAAACTGCATATAAAAATTTTAACGAATTTAAGAATCCTATTAAAAAGGCAATTCTTTATTGGGTAATAAGTGCAAAAAGACCTGAAACAAGAAAGAAAAGAATCGAAAAAATTATAGCTACAGCATCTGAAAATACAAATCCATTTAATCTTTAATTTTAAATAAGATCCTCAAGAGGTATGTCGACAAACTTGTTTAATTTAGGGAGCATATGCCTTGTTGTTTTTGGGGGAAAAAGCTCACCCCTTTTAGCGGTCTTCACTACCTCTTCTTTTGTTACTCTTTTTGGAACTAAAATTGCATCAGCTTTTTCAGAGTATAATAACCAATAAGCCTTCTTCAGAGATTTCTCGTATCTAACTTTCATTCCATTTTTTTCCAATATTTCAACTATTTTCCCAATATCCCCATAGATTACAGGAAACCACTGCCCAAGTTTAATTTCTGGATCATTATAGTCAACTAGGAGACATGGCACTTTTTTACAACCTAGTCTTTTAGCAGCCTCAAATCTATGGTGGCCATCGAGAATTGTCATTGTGTTTCTATCAACTATAATTGCAACGGAAAATTTTTTTTCACGTTCCATCTTAACAATTAGTCTATTAAGTACACTTGGAACTATTCTTTCGTGAGTATACAATCTTTCAATCTCGACGAATTCTATATCCATAAATAATCTTTGAGATTAAAATCTTATATGTTTTTGTATGCAAAAAGAGATTGTCCAAAGGAAACTCCACCATCTCCACAAGGAACTAATCTATGTTTGAGATATTTTAGATTGCTAGATTCAACTTCTTTTTTTATAACATCAGAAAAAATTTTATTGTAAGCCACTCCTCCTGAAAATGCAACTGGAAGGTGGTCTATCTTTGCAGCCTCAATCGCAATCTCAGAAAAAGCTTTTGCAATAGAAATATGCACAGTTTTTGCTAGATCCTGTTTCTTGTAATTATTTCTCATATCAAATATTATTTTTGAAAATTCCTTTATCATGATTCTGTTATCTTCGATTTCTATAGGTATCTTGAGGTCTTTTCCTTTCCATGCAAGAGACTCTAGTTTCATTGCAGGTTCTCCTTCATAAGTTCTCTCTGTAGAGGCACCCAGCATGACTGAAAACATGTCAAGAATTCTTCCACAAGAAGTTGAGAGTATTTTCTCTTGTGATACGAGATTACTCTCAACTTCTTG
>LNGD01000137.1 GCA_001587675.1 Candidatus Methanofastidiosum methylothiophilum | reverse complement strand
CTGATTTTAGCTGCACCTTCGCTTATACCGTTAGCGGCCCAGATGTTCATTTCAATCCTAATTTAGTCTGATTTTAGCCTATACACGATGCATACTTCATCGATAGGGCAATTTCAATCCTAATTTAGTCTGATTTTAGCAGGCGGGAAAATCCGCCTATTTTTCATAATTATCCCTATAATTTCTTGTTTCAGATACTTAAAATTGTTCATATGAAATTATGTATTCTATTTATATGGTAAAACGATCACCAGTAATTAGTTAATTTAGTTATAAAAGGTAATTTTCTTATTTCATTGAGAACTAGGAAGATTATAAAAAGAAATATAGTATAAAAATTCATAAAAAGATTTTAATCTTCTATTATAATTTAAAGAACTTTAAGTTATTTTATCTCTGATCTCTAAAAGTTCTTCATAAACGATAGCAGGAAAAATGAGATCGAAAGTAAATATAACTTTAAAATAAATAAAATTAAATACAAATAAATTTAATTATAATATTCCACTTATAGGAGCCTTTTCAACTCCTAAAATTTGTCTACCAAAGGCTTTTTCACTCCTTGCAGTGAATATAATTACAGAATCTTCATTTTTATTTATTATATTTTTTAAACCCTTTTTAATTACTTCTAGTTCACTTAAGGTAACTTCTCCCTCAAAAACTGAGTTCTGTATCCAGTTGAGATGTTTCCTTAAATATCCTTTGACTTTATTGACCCGTTCCACCTTGATATCGTAAACAATGATAGCATACACTTTACCACCACATCACAAACGGCTTATAGTCTTTAGTACCCAGCAGATGTTTGATGAGTTTATAAGATTCCAATCTTATTAATCGACGATAAGAAACCTTACGGCCAAGTTCCCGATGTTTTATGGTTTTTTTAAGGCGTTCGTCATATTCTTTGATGAATGTTTTTCTTCCCTTGTCATTTAAAAGACAGTAATTAAGATCCTGTTCAAAATCCTTCTCTCGAAGCATCTTCTTATTCACCAGATAAAATATCAATCTGTCAACCAGTATGGGTTTGAAGATCTCACTTAAATCCAGAGCCAAGGAGTATCTACGCTCTGATGGCTCGTGGAGATAGGAAATTGTGGGATTTAACTGGGTGTTGTAGATCTCGGTGAGAACAGTGGAGTAAATCATGGAATTTCCAAAACTTATAAGGGCATTGACCATGTTTTCTGGTGGTCTTCTACTTCTACCCTCCATTTTAAAGCCTTCAGGCAGTATTAGATCCATTTTATCATAGTAATGGGAGCGTATTCTGCCTTCTACATTCATGAGTTCTGTTATTTCATTACAGGAATTCAGACCGTTTAATATCTTATCTATCCCATTGTCAATCTTGTAATAAGAGAGTACTTTCTCCATGTTACGGGCTGCTCCTTCCACCAGTTTACCGGCGATTACCATCCGCCTATCATGATCAAGGTAATTTTCAGCCTGTTTTATCAGCAAATCCCCAGACAGAAGTGTTTCCCGGGGATAGAAACTACCATCGTAAAAACCATAGTAGTTAAAAAAGTGGATGGGCACCCCTTCCTTGGCTAAGAGATGCACTGCCTGGGAAGAAAAACTCAGCGAACCATAAGCATAGATAGAATATATTTTACTGATTGGGATGGGTTTTTTACCATCCTTGTTGTGAAAATAAAGAGTGTTTTCCTTTCTTTTTAAAATTCCATCGGACATAAGGTAGTAGTTCTTTTTAATTATCTCACCCCCAATCATTTAAACAAAACAAAGCTCATAATAAGCACACTGCCTGCAAGCAGGTCTCTTCTCCGGTACTGGCATTTGATCACTCAGTATATTTCCTATTCTTTTTACAATATTCTCTATTTCTATTTCATTTCTATCATCAAGCTTAAAGGTTTCTCTGCGCCTGATCTTAGGATAATCAATGATCCCCACCGCATCAGCGATCCCCTTCTCCTTTTTAAGATAGTAAAGATAGTAGAGAAGCTGGTACTGGTGGGCTTTACTCATTTTTCTGCTCTTTTTAACTTCATGAATCTCTAAGAGGTCACCTTTCCGGACGAAATCAAAGCTGATCAGATTATCGATGGTCTGATCCTTTTTATCTCGTTTATAAGAATCTTCATGGAGCATTTTTCCCATAGATACCAGTTCTGATTCCTGTTCCATCTGGATATGATGAGAAAAAAGCCATAATTTAGTCTTGCAGATGAAATAGTAGTTTATCTGAGTTCCCATGATTTTCAGGTGTTTTTCAGAGTCAGAGAGCATTTTGTTAACCTATTCTTGTAATCTCATCAACCTTGTCAAAGTCAGAATCAAAAGACACAATTTCATCAATTTTAAGATTTCTCATTATTTCAATAGAAACTGAATCTGCAAAGGATAATGTTCCATCATAATTGAGAATGTTTCCATGGCATCTAGACACATCTCTTTATCTATATATTGAACTTTATGATTATCTAAGATATAATTAAACAGTTTCCCCCTTACTTACTTTAAAATTAACAATTTATTTTTCGTAGATATGGTCATGATGTCCGTAATCTAACAATAAAACAACCTTCTCTTTTTCAACTATTTCATAAATAAGGACATAAGAACCAATATGAACTCTTCTAAGTCCACGCATTTCATTACTTAATGGTTTAAAACGGTAGGGATCTTCAAGTATCTGTAATAGCTTTTTCCTGATACTTCTCAACCGGCCCTTATCCCGTTTTTCAAGTTTCCTGAATTCTTTGTCAACTCTTTCATTAATTTCGAGAGCATAACCCATATCTCATAACCCATATCTATTAGAAAAGTCTCTGGCACTTCCAATTCGTATAGTTTTACCTTTTTTGTGGGTTTCGCTTCGGATTTTTTCCAGCTTCTTTTTATACTCTTCTGAGATATGGTTTTTTTGAGATTTTAATTTTTTGGGAAGTCTATTTTTCTTCAAATCTTTAATATGGGAGGCCATTTTGTTTTTCTCCATGTGGTTTTTATGTACATCTTCTGTAAAAAGCTTTAATTATTAATATTAGTTTTATTTTTAGTATTAATACTTTTTGATACCAAAGAACATTTAGACACATTTAAATTAAATAAACCAGTAAATCTCATACCGAGGATTGATATGAAAATGTCCAACAACAGAAACGTTACAAGACAAACCACACTGTTTCCTGATGAAATTTTTCATGGAATCCTCGATGAAAAATGTCATATAGAGTTCCGTGACCATCCCCGCTACCTGATGGAAAGCTATTATGACTTGCTTGAGAGCGATATTGAAGATTCCACACTCAAAGCAGAATTAAAAAAATGATCAACAAAGAGCCCAACTTTCTCTGTCCCTATTTAACACTCATAAAAATACTGAGAGAAGAAAATCAAATATCTGAGGCCAATAAAGTCCTTGAAAATGCAGTAATGTTGCGTTTAAGCTTAGTCAGCTGGGAGGTGTGCCAGAGTGGTCGAATGGGCCTGTCTTGAAAACAGGTATACCGCAAGGTATCGAAGGTTCGAATCCTTCCGCCTCCGCAATTCAGTTGCTTTTGGGACGATTTGCGGCTTAAATATAAATCGTTATTGGGCCGTT
>LNGD01000136.1 GCA_001587675.1 Candidatus Methanofastidiosum methylothiophilum | reverse complement strand
TTTAACACTTAAGTTTTATTCAAAACATTTAGGCCATTTTTAGCCTTGGGATTTGTTCCTGTAGGAAAGCGCCGAGGAAGGGATTTGAACCCTTGTGGTGCCAAGCACCAGCGGTTTTCGAGACCGCCGCCTTCCCGAGCTAGACTACCTCGGCTTTAAAAAGGAATTCTGAAGTTCTTTCCAGCGTAGACTGCACTTTCTCCCAAGTATTCTTCTATTCTAAGTAATCTATTGTATTTAGCGCATCGTTCACTCCTTGAAGGAGCACCAGTTTTAATTTGGCCTGAAGAGATCCCAACAGCAAGATCTGCAATCATTGTGTCTTCTGTTTCCCCGCTTCTGTGGCTTACAACGACAGAGTATCCGCTTCTGTATGCAAGGCTAGCAGTATCAATAGCTTCAGTTAAAGAACCTATCTGATTTACTTTTAGCAATAGTGAGTTACATGCGCCTTTCTTTATGCCATTTGAAAGTCTATTCTTATTTGTAACGAAAAGATCGTCACCAACAATCTGTATTTTCTTTCCCAATTTTTTTGTTATCTCAACAAATCCTTCAAAGTCATCCTCTGCCATTGGGTCTTCAATAGAGATAATTGGGTATTTAGAAGAAACATCTGCAAATAGGTCTATTAACTCGCCAGGACTCATTTTCTTTCCCATCGCATTATATGTTCCTGTTTTTTCATCATAGAATGTCGAAGAAGCTGTATCTAGTGCAATTTTCACAATGTCTTTATAGGATAATTCTTCAAGAGTTGACATAATTACTTCAAGTGGCTCAGAAATTTCTTTCATTGGAGGGGCATATCCTCCTTCATCCCCAACATTTGTTGAGCTTTTGCCATATTTTTTTGAAATTACTTTTTTCATTTGATGGTAAACTTCTGCGCAAATTCTCAATGCTTCTGAAAATGATTTTGCGCCTACAGGCATTATCATAAATTCCTGGAAATCAAGCTCGTTTCCAGCATGTTCTCCACCATTTATCACATTCATCATTGGTACTGGGAGAACATATGTGTTAAGCCCTCCAAGATACTGGTAGAGTGGAACATTAATAGTATCAGCAGCACATCTTGCCGCAGCAAGAGAAACTGAAAGTATGGCATTTGCACCAAGATTACTCTTATTTTCTGTACCATCTTCCTCAATCATTACTCTGTCTATTTCCCTCTGTTTCCTAATGTCCATACCTATAAGTAGAGGAGTTATTTTTTCATTAACATTTCTTACTGCATTCAAGACTCCTTTTCCGCCATATCTGTCATTTTTGTCTCTAAGCTCTAAAGCTTCATGTTTACCAGTTGATGCACCAGAAGGGACTATTGCAGAGCCGTAACCCCCTCCTGTTATTATTTCTGTTTCAATCGTGGGATTGCCACGAGAATCAAGAACCTCTCTGGATTTTATATCAATAATTTCAAACATCTCAAAATCTTTAGCATTGAGCATCAAAGCACCTTCATTAATTTAATAAATAGATAAATTTTAAGGTTTTCCATGAATATAGAGGATCTTCCTCTACCAAGAGCTGATATTGATCTACTTAAATCAAAGGGGTATAGTACTTTGTACCCGCCACAAGAAGAGGCAATATATAAAGGACTCCTAGCCGACAATAATCTTCTTCTTGCAATACCCACTGCTTCAGGAAAAACATTAATCGCTATTCTTGCAATTATGAAAACGATGAGCGAAGGGAAAAAAGCATTATACCTAGTTCCGCTAAGGGCATTGGCGGATGAAAAGTATAAAGAATTCTTAGAATTGGGATTTAATGTTGGCATCTCTACTGGTGATTATGATCATCTTGACTATACATTAAAAAAATATTCAGTTTTAATCCTAACAATTGAGCGTTGTGATTCTCTTTTAAGAAATGATATTGATTTTTTCAATAATTTTTCTCTGATAGTTTATGATGAAATTCATTTAATTGACTCCCCAAATAGAGGGGCAACACTTGAAATTGTGATATCAAAACTATCTAACAAAAGAATAATAGGACTATCCGCTACTATTTCTAATGCCGATGAGATTGCTAAATGGCTAAACGCTGAACTTGTGAAATCCGAATGGAGACCTGTACCACTGAAAAAAGGAGTTCTTCTAAATGACACAATCTTTTTTGAAGAAGAAGAGAAATATGTTGAAGCTAGTGAAGACCCAGTATATCAATTGGCTTTAGATTCTCTGAAAGACGAAGGCCAAGTATTAATTTTTGTTAATAGTAGAAAAGTTGCTGAATCAACAGCAGACAAGCTATCAAAGAAGTTCCCGGTGATTAATACCTCGGGAAACTTCTCTGAAACAACCTCCGGCAAGAAATTAGATAAAATGTTTAGACAAGGTGTTGGTTTTCATCATGCTGGACTACTTTCTGAAGACAGGAAGAGAGTTGAAGAATACTTCATTAAAAATAATCTTAAAATAATAGTTGCGACACCTACCCTAGCCGCTGGTGTAAATCTACCTGCAAGAAGAGTAATAATAAAAGACTATCATAGATATGATTCTAACTTTGGTTTGGTAAAGATACCTATAATCGAAATAGCCCAAATGATGGGAAGAGCGGGAAGGCCGAAATATGATTCTTCTGGGGAAGCTATATTGATTGCAAGGTCCCACGATGAAAAAGAATTCTTATTCAAAAATTATATTGAGTCTGAACCACTTCCAATTTCTTCAAAACTAGCAACTGAGGGTGGGCTAAGGTCGCATATTCTTTCCCTTATTGCATCAGGTTTTGTTACGGATAAGAAAAGCCTTCATAATTTTTTTGATAGAACTTTTTATGCTTTCAAAGAAGACCCTGAGTTTATTATTCCAATAATTGAAAAGACGTTAAATTTTTTAATTGAAAATAACTTTTTAGAAAAGGATTTTTCACCCACTTCGTTAGGATCAATAGTTTCTAAATTGTATATCGATCCAAAATCTGCAATTATAATGAGAGATGGTATTCTAAAAGATAAATTCAGTGATATAGGGATACTTCACTTATTATGTGCAACACCCGATATGCCAGTTCTGTATTTAAAGAAAAAAGAGTTTGAAATATTTCACGATATCCTTTCTGAATTTTGGGAAAAAATAATAATTGAGATTCCAGATTATTCTTATGAAGAAGCCGAGTTTGAGTTTTTCATATCTCAATTTAAAACTGCTATGATAATCTATGATTGGATAAATGAAGAAAAAGAAGACCTACTTGTTCAAAAGTATGGTATTGGTGAAGGAGATTTGCAGAGACTAAGAGAAAGTATGGACTGGTTACTCTATTCATTTGAAAAAATTAGTCATCTATTTAGAAGAAATCTTCCTCAAATAAGGTCATTAAGAACAAGAGTAAGATATGGTGTGAAGGAGGAATTATTAGATCTTGTTGAAATTAAGGGTATCGGGCGTATTAGAGCAAGAAGACTGTACAATGAAGGCATAAAAAACAGAGAAGCAATAAATATAGACAATTTACATGTTATCAAAAAAGTTTTAGGGGAAAAAATAGCCGAAGGGCTTATTTTTGGAAATGAATATGAGGATAAGGGATTAATACAAACAAGAATTGATGAATTTTAGAAAATATAAACCATAAGTTTAAATAATATATTAACATAAAATTCTTATATTTTAATTGTTAAGGGGAATAATTATGGATTTAATGTCTGGTGCTGA
>LNGD01000135.1 GCA_001587675.1 Candidatus Methanofastidiosum methylothiophilum | reverse complement strand
ATAAATTCAGCATTGCCCTAGAAAAAGCGAAATGTTCAAAATTGAGCAAGTGCCCTCTCAAAAATGTAATGCTCTTGTACCAAAGGATATAAATTTCATTTATAAGTGTATCTGAATAGAAGAAAAATTAGAATTTAAAAATTAAAATTTAAGGTATAATAAGTTCGAGTTGTATTGTGTCGAAAACTCCGTTGTCTGAATAAGCAATCACAGTAATCTTATATGTACCAGAGGGAACGTTAGGCCCAACTTCAAAAGTAGCTTGGTAAGTTCCTAAATTATGTGCTTTAACAATTTGAGATTCTGGGTATATAGAAACATTGACTCCTTGGGGTAATCCAATAACTTTTACTTTAACATCTTTTTGAGTGAAGAATCCTCTATTTTCTACTTGGATGAAAGTCTGTTGAACTCCAGGAATTACATTGAAGTTTGTAAGAATCTTACCATCTTTTATTATTGTTGCTCCACCTGTAACTGAAAATTGTTCGATATCGACTTTTGGGTAAAGAGCTTGTTTACCACTGCATGGGCACTTAGAAGAAAATTCCCAAGAATACTGAATAGGACAAGATCCTTTATTATTAATTCGTATATAATTTATATATGCCACTATCCATCCAGGCATTTCTATTTTTTGATCAAATTCTCCACACTCATGAATAGGAAACACATACTCATTATTTTCAGATAATTTTTCTTCAAAAAAACGTTCTAGGTCTTCAGGTAAATTTTTAAAACCTATAGCGAGTTCCCAATTGACATCACATTGTCCACATTCTGTAATACCATAGATATCTAGGGTATAATTACAATCTTTTGAAATAAAAGGAAAATAGTATATTATTTTATCATCAATAAATAGAGTTCTACTATCAGATTGGATTAATTTTCTTTGGTAACATTGATTACTGTCATTTTCTCCATTTCCTAAAATAGTTGGTAACCCACCAATAGCTATTAACAATATAATAGTTAAAGAAATATATCTTTTATTCATATTAGCTACCTAATTTATTTATATTTAAATGTTTTCTTTGGTTAGCAATAATTTGGACCAATACGCATGGCTATATTTTTCCATAAGTTGAGAATAAATATGAAGAAATGTAAACTTCGATTATGGCTGCAATAAGTAGTAAAGGTAAGATAACTGCAAATAATTTAATACCTCTTGAGATATTGATTCTTGCTGTTTGGGATCTTGTAAGACCAACTGGCGGAGAAATAACTTCTTTCGCCAATCTAAATCCTTGTGAAGCAGCGATTACTATTGCCGGTATTTCAAGTATTCCATGGGGCAGAATTCCCATTAAGAAAATTAAAGAAGTTCCACCTTCTGCCATATATTTTCCATAAAGAATGCCCAATATAGTACCATTTGCCCATAAGGAGAGAAAGGGAAAAATACCAAGTATAACCCCTAGCATCATGATTAAAAAAGAAGTCCTGGTATTAATGTAAAAGATTGTTAAGAATAATTCAAATGGAGTCAAATCTTGAATTGGTCCGATCATCTCTTGGAATTGGTTTAAGAATGAATTAATTACTTCCGGATTATTATTCAAAAGAATTTTGAATATGTAAACACCGGAAATTGATCCAAGTAAAAATAATCCTAAAGATAAAAATATAAAAATTTTATTTTCTATAATTGTTGGAAATACTTCGTTATTATAAAATGTAATTATTTTTCCTTTTGTTTCTTCCATGAAAAAATCCTCTTTGTAATTATCATTAAAAGTAAGGCGCCTAATAGAAGTCCAAGACCAAGTATTATTTTAAAGATATTGTATTTTTCAATAGCTCGCTCTGCGTATTTTTGTGATTCTGTGGCCTTAGAAATAGCTTCAGAATAATTTCCTTTATTGTAAAGTTCTTTAGCTTGGTTTAGATACTCTTCTGATTTAAGAACATCGTCTTCATAAAACAATGTTTGTTTTGATTCCATTAGCTTAGTTTCAGCAGTGTCTATTTCAATATTTGCTCTTTGTTTATCCCCTTGTCCAAAATTCTCAAGAATTTGAATTGCAGAATCAATTAAGGTTATTCTCTTTTCGAAATTAGTTTCTTTTTCAGCTTGTCTTAAATAGAAAATGCCTTCATTAAATACTGCTTCGTCTGATACTGCAACACCTTTATCAATTGCTTGAAGTTCTAAATTTTTTGCTTGTTGAAGTTTTATATTAAATTCATTGTTAATCAAATTAATTTGTGTATCAAAAATAAGACTGGCCTTAGAGATACTGTTATATGCTTCTTCATAAAGGCCAAAAGAATAATTATTTTTTGCTTGTTCAATAAGGGAATTTATCTGTTTATCTTCATTGGGTTTGAGGCCAGAAAAACCCTGTTTCTCTGAAGCAAGAAAAGAATTAAAGAATAATAAGGACTCTTTATCATATCTTTGTTTAAAATCTACTCTTTGGGATATCAAATCATAATTCCCTGCTGCAAAATCGAAAAGATTCAACACAAATAATGCATTGTCTTGTTGAACTACATAAGTATCTTCAAAAAGTGACCTATCGCCAACTAAGAGGATTAGACCCTTGCCATATCTCTTGAATCCAGAAACAATTGGTCTTTCGCCTTTTTTATATGTTTCAAATCCATCATAATTTTTAGAGAAAGAAGTTATGTTAGTATTTTGATATCCTTCAAAGCTTCCTTTTAAGGTGCATCCATTTACATATAAAATTTTAGAAACACCCTTTGATGGGAAAAAATTATCATCTGCTTTAATGAGAATATTGTTAGAAGCCAAATAGAAACTGGAATCGTCATAAAGTCTATCAACGTTAAATTCTAAATTTATAGAGGAAAGTAATCGATTAAGTTGAGTTGTGGTGCTTGCCTCAGTGAAATCTTCGGCAATGAGAAATAAAGTTCCACCAGAGTTTACAAAATCAAGCAATCTTGTGATATCTTCAGGTGGAATACCTTTTTCTGGAGATATAATTGTAATGACTTTGAACTGTGAAATATTAAGTGGAAGAGTTTTAACTTTAGTGATCGAATAATTAATATTTATAGAATTTTCGATTTTTCCTAAATCTTTTCCATAGAATAAAATATTTTCATTTTCAGCTAAAACTATAGGTAATAATAATGAAAAAATAATTAATCCAAAAAAAGTAGAGGCCAAAATCTTTTTCATGATATTACATAAGGCAGAAGGTATTTAAATTTTTTCAAATTAATCGAGTTATGAGAATGTTGGCCCTTTTTTCAGGAGGAAAAGATTCACTTTATGCCGCGTATCTTGCAATTAAAGAAGGTCATGAAGTTGTTTCATTACTCTCCTTGGAGTCAGAAAGAGATGATTCATATATGTTTCATATCCCAAACATCAATTTAACATCTTTTCAAGCTGAGGCTCTAGGAATTCCTTTAATAAAAAGAAAAGTAAGGGGTGAAAAGGAAAAAGAAGTTGATGAATTACATGAAATTATTGGTGAGTTAATAAAAAAATATAAAATTGAAGGCATAATAACTGGGGCCATAGAATCTAATTACCAAAGAGAAAGAATACAAAAAATAGCAGATTATTATGGTATTTACCATTATGCTCCTTTATGGAAAATTAATACTCTAAAATATATGGAAGATTTGATTAAAAATGAATTTAAGGCAGTTATTGTATCAGTTTCAGCGCTTGGCCTTGATGAATCATTTTT
>LNGD01000134.1 GCA_001587675.1 Candidatus Methanofastidiosum methylothiophilum | reverse complement strand
AAGAGATGACGTTCCAATAGAAGCCTCTTCTGGTAAATCTTCAATAGATTCTTCTTGACTAATTAATGCATCATACGGTTCTTTTCGTTTTTTGATTGCAGATATTTCAAGCTCAGGAAGTATTTCAGTAGGATAATCTTTCAAAGAGTGAACCGCAAAATCAATTTCATTGTTAATAAGAGCTTCATCAATTTCTTTAATGAACAATCCCTTCCCCCCTATCTTGTGGAGAGGAAGGTCTAAAATTTGGTCACCTTTAGTTTTAATTATTTTTTTTTCTATTTCAACGCCTGTATTTTTACAAATAGCATCTATAGCTTCATCAGTTTGAGTCAAAGCTAGTTTAGAGCCTCTAGTTCCGCAAATAAGTTTCATTACATCATCATCGTTTAATTGTCTTTAGAGCAACATTCATACAATCTAATGTTTTATCTACTAATTCCTCATCATGGGCTATTGATAAGAAATTGCATTCAAATTGGGACGGAGGAAGAAATATTCCTTTTTTTAATAATTCCTTGTGGAATCTCTTAAACATTTCTGTATCTGATTTTTTGGCATCTTCATAATTCTTAACTTCATTGACTCCAAAGTAGAGACAAAACATGCCAGGGGCTCCATAAATTGCGCATTTCATTTTCGATGTCATATCACTAATACCGTCTATAATCTTATCCGTCATATATTTTATTTTAGGGTATGTTTCTTTTCTTTCTAGAATATCCAGTGTCTTAAGTCCTGCAGCAATAGAAACTGGATTACCGTTAAAAGTTCCGGCATTATAAATTTGGCCTTCTGGGGATACTTCATTCATTATTTTTCTTTTTCCTCCGAAAACTGCGAGTGGAAATCCTCCACCAATTATTTTTCCCATAGTAATAATGTCCCCATTTACTTTGAAGTATTCTTGCGCGCCACCAAGGCTTAATCTAAATCCAGTTATCACTTCATCCATAATTAGTAAAGTTCCATTTTGTTTAGCGACCTTTTTTACTTCTTTTAGATATCCTTTTTCAGGCATTATACAACCTGCATTTGCAACTATAGGTTCTATTATTATTCCTGCCACATCTCCTTTTTCAATGATAGTTGACAATGCTTCAATATTATTGAATTGAACAGAAACGGTATTCTTAACTGAACTTTCAGGGATACCTTTTGAACCAGGGATAGAAGTAGTCATTACTCCTGAGCCTGCTTTTACTAAAACAGTGTCATGAGCTCCGTGAAATCCTCCATCAAATTTCACTATCTTATCTCTACCAGTTACTCCTCTGGCAAGTCTTACTGCACTCATAGTTGCTTCTGTTCCCGTGCTTACACATCTTATTTTCTCAATATTTGGAACAACTTCCGATAACCTTTTTGCAAAAATAATTTCATTTTCAGTGGGCGTACCATATGCTGTACCCTTTTCAAGTTGATGCTTCACCGCATCAAGGATTTCAGGATTTTTATGGCCTAACATCATGGGCCCATAACAAAGGCAATAGTCAATGTAGCTGTTTCCTTCTACATCAAGTAGCAGTGCACCCTTTGCTCTTTCTGTAAAAAAAGGATAAGGTTTCATTGCTCTTACTGGACTATTAACTCCTCCGCAAAGGTATTTTTTAGACTCTTCAAAGAGTTCTTTATTGTTTGTCATGGATATTCTTTAAACTAGAAACTTATAACTATTTCGAATCATCATCTATTTTTTTTAGAAGTAAAATAGCATCTTGCTTCTTCACGTCTACTCTACTATTTTCAATAAATTTAGAAAACTTTGATAGATCTTTTCCTATTTTTTTCTCTGTTAGCTCTATTATTTTGTTCCATCTTCTATCTGGAAAATAAAGCTTTTTTGCCGATTCGAGGATTAATTCAGATTCTATCTTAGTAATAATTTTTTCTTCTAACGCTTTTTTTATTGTTTCTCTTATATTTATAAGTGGCTCAGATATTGGAATGAATTCTTCTGAATCGAATGAGAGAGCAACTTCGTCATCAGAATTTAGAGTTCCATCTTTGTACCATTTATAGATTTGACCAACACCTATCATTCCGTATATATCAAGTTCTGAAGCCCTCAAAGCACCCATACTTGAGGAACCATATATTTTTATATTAGATTTTAGTATTTCCATTAATTCTCTGGGAGAAACAGCGCTTTCTCTAAAGAAAATTCCATCAATTATCCCTATAATATTATAACCATCAGACGCCGCTTTTGGGATATCTCCTCTTTTTATTGGTGGTGCATAAGTTACTTCTTTTTTGGCGTCAGAGGACAATATTTTTTTAGCTTCGTCTACTGGAAGGCTTGGGCCCAAATAAATAATAATTTTTATCAACTTCTCTCATTCTTCCTCTGGATCCAATTCTTGAATTATCGATTCCATACTGTTCAAGTTGCGGAATAAGAACTCTAACAACAGGTATGTTCAATTCCTTTCTTGTTAAGTCTACGACTATTGCCCTGTTAATTCCTTTTTTCATTAGAACATCTAATACGGTGTTTATATCTTCAAGAATGTCATCTGATGCTTTAATTGTGAAATCTGATGTTTTTGTCTTTACTCCAAACTGGTTTAAGTAAAACCAGTTCATTCTTTTAATACGCTCATAACCTATCCTTCTTTTCATATCTGCTTTATTTGTATCCTCTCTCGCACCATGAATTTGAGTTAGTCTTGATTGTGCAGCTTCAGTTATTGCACGATATAATGCTACCTTTGGGTCAATATGTGTCCCCATTCCCATTACTAAAAGTGTTGGGTCTTTTAACTTCAGATCATCAATTGCAGCCAATATTGTGGGGACTTGAATATCAGAGGTGATATCTTTGAATATTATTTCAATTTCATTTTCTCTAAATCTTTTAAGGAAATCCTCAAGTAAGGGGTCACTTATCTCAATTACGAGATCTTTTGGAAAAGTCCTTTTCATCTCAACAAGAGACCAAGCGTCTCTTTCTATGACTTCACATAATCCATGAAATATTGCTTCTTCTATAGTATTTCCAGAAGCTAATCCATTTGTATTGGTTCTAAAAAGAGGGTAGTCTCTTTTTAGAGGGTAAGGATGAAACACAGAATTTGCGGGCACATATATATCTTCTCTTCTAATCAAGTCATAACCTTTTACCCAACCTATTTTAATATATTCATTAAACATCTCAGGAGCGGGCAAAGCCAATTCATAAGGGGATAAAAAATTAACTTTTCCATCTAGCTCAGACTGTGAAGCATTAATTATTATTTCTTCATTTACCTCTGAAGAATATCTTTCTATTCCTTCCATTATTGCAGATACTTCAGCTTCTGTCTTTGAAACCCCTTTCCCATTATATACTGAAACTGATCCTAATGAAGCATCAGGTCTTACTGCGGAAAAAACAGGGATTCCAAGTCTATCAAGGTCGGTAATGTCCGCGACTCTTGTTATCCCACAAATATCAAGTTTTTCTTTTACAATTTTTAAAGTATCTTCTGGGGGAATTGCTCTGTGAGTATCCTTCATATACTGTTTTTTGCAACTTTTAAGTTCCATTTTATCTCCTGTATATTGAGCTGTCCATAGTAGTGTCAATCATATAATCAAAAGGTATAATGTTGCACCAGCCTGATTTTTCAAAGATACTCATGAAACAAACACCAATTACTTTTTTGTCTTTGTTTCCTATATCCCCTAAAAACTTTTCTACTGAGGGAATTTCC
>LNGD01000133.1 GCA_001587675.1 Candidatus Methanofastidiosum methylothiophilum | reverse complement strand
GGACTAGACAGAGAATAAGGTGGTCAAGGGGAGAGATTGATACGTTCATAAGGCATAAAAATATATTTTTTAATCCTTATTTTGGATTAGCAGGCGTTGTTGCCGCACCTGGTATGTTTTTTTCAGATGTAATTCTACTTATCCTAAGGCTAGTGTATTTTACAGCACTGTTCCTTATTGTTTTTATTACACTTGGACTTGGACAATTATTCGTTTCAATTGAACTATATTTACGGGTCTTATTGATGAATCTAGGCGTATACCTTTTTATTGAATTGATATTAGTTACTTCTACTTTATCGCAGCCAACGGTAAAAAAAGATTTACCCAATATTTTATTGGCCCCTCTAATTGTTTTAATATATCGTAGTATACATGGCTTTGTAAGGCTAAAAGGTTATTATGATTATTTCAAAAATAAAGATTTGGAGTGGTAGTTATTAGTAAAAAAAATATCTCAGGTAAAGAAATCAAATTAAAAATAGTTCCAATTGTAAGTTTCTTGTTATTCCTACTTATTATTACTTCACCTTTTTTATTATGGATTTCAGAACAGAATAAAGAACTTAATGTTTTAGTTCTGGATAACACTGTTCCAGATACGAAATACAGAGAACATAAGGGGTTGTTCTGGATTTTAAATAATGAGAAATACGTACTGGACGGCAAGAACTATGATAAAAAAATAGATTATTATGGATTTTTCCCATTGGAAAACAAAAAATACAACATTAGAAAAGTTCCATCCGACCTAGAAAATATTGATATAATATACATTGCAGATAGTTATGGTGTATATGAAAAAGAGTTCTATGGTGAAAATATAGAAGGAACTCGTTCAAAATTGATTTATGGTGGCATGTATGAAGATGATCTAGCTGCTATCCAAAGCTATCTAAATGGGGGAGTTACGCTTATATCCGAGTTCAATACTTTTGGGAGCCCAACAAGCCAGGACACAAAATTAAAATTGTATGAAATATTAAAAGTTGAGTGGACAGGTTGGATTGGCAGATATTTCTACGATCTCTCGCAAGGCGTTGAAGTCCCCGTGTGGGCAATAAACAACTGGCAAGCACAGAATAGAAGGGACTGGAACTTCTCAGGACCTGGATTCGTGTTTGCAGATGAGAATGACCATATTGTTGTTTTGGAAGAAAAGAAAGATATTACCTCAAAAGGATGCATTATGAGGTATACTGAAGAAGGAAAGAGTTATTTTGGAATAAAAGAAGATATTAGATACAATTACTGGTTTGACATAGTAAACCCAAAGGAGGGCGTAATTATTTATTCATCCTTCGTCCTTGATCTAACGGATACAGGGAAGGATAAACTTGAAAAAATGAGTATACCATTAAGTTTTCCAGCTATTATTTATTCGACTGGCGAAGAATATAATTCATATTACTTTTCAGGCGATTTTGTAGATATGGGTAATATCCCTTATATATACTGGATAAAAGGATATGACCTTTTTAATAAATGGACATCATCTAATCAAGACGAATTTGAAAACAAAGGATTTTTCTGGCATGGATATGTACCGATGTTAAAACGGATATTATCTGACGCGTATAAGAACAAATCCAACTGATTTATATTTACAATGTTTCTATTTTGATTAATGTTATAAGAAAGGAAACTATTTAATATATATACTCACTACTAACCCGGAGATAAGTATCATGGATGGAAACATTAGAAGTAATATTAAGCCAGGTATGGAAGTATCAATTGTATTAAAACAAGATCAGCGTTCTGGAAAAATAACAAAGGGAATTGTTAAAGATATTCTTACCAACTCTTCAACTCATCCCCATGGAATTAAAGTAAGGCTCGTGACAGGAGAAGTTGGACGAGTAAAAGAGATACATTAATAATAGTGATATAAAAATTCATAAATGAATAATAGTATTCTTACTCTTTTTTTATCTTTACTTTGTAGTGACTTGGTATACCGTCTTTCTCATTTGTTAAATCTTTATCTAAAACAGTGTACCTTTCAGGAGTTCCATCTTCTAGATTTCTTTCAATTACATTCCCCTTATTTATTCCTAGATTAGTATCCCCTATTATTATCAAATCTTTTCCAATATAAGCCTCTAAAAATAAAGTTTTATTTTCATCTTTTTTTATTAATTTAATAGCTTCCCAAGGTTTTTCATTGAAAATTTCTCTTAATTTTTCCTGCTTTTTGTTTTCTAACTCATCCTCTACAAGTTTAATTGCATAGGGATAGAGGCCCTGAATCCAAAAATCAAATACACCATTATAATTTGAAGGTAATGAAATAAACTTTAAGTAGTGATTATCTCTTAAATAAACATAAGAATTATTGATTCTATCGGGTGTCCAGTCCTGAAATTCTTGAACTACATTTTTTGGACTAATTCCATCCTTTTTTTCTTCAATTAATTCTTTATATAAAAAAAGAAGTAACTTATTGTAATCTTCCTTACTTGTCATATCAACAATTTCTATTATATCTTGTCCTTAAATAGGTAACTATTAGTCATTGAATGAAACAATTGAGGTAAAATAAAGATATGTTCTATGCATAAGGTTATATATAAAAAGATAAAAATAATAATGAATAATAATGCGGAGAAATAAACATGAGCAAAAAGATATTTTTGGTTTGTATTATATCTTTTATTTCAATTTTAGTTATTGGATGTACTTCTCAGAGCACACCAAATTTTGAAGGAACATCATGGAAATTAGACATATATCTAAGTAGCATAGACCATCTTGTTAGCCCTACTTCAAGTACAAACTTAACACTTGAATTCAAAGATGGAAGGATATCCGGTTCATCTGGATGCAATAGCTTTTTTGCCAAATATACAGTCGAGGGTAAATCCATGTCATTTGGACTGATTGGAGCTACAAAGATGTTTTGCACCAATCCAGGAGTGATGGAACAAGAGCAAACTTACTTTATGAGGCTAGAATCAGTAAAATCTTATAAAATTGAAGGTAACAAGCTAAGTCTAATTGACGGTAACAACAAAACTGTACTGGTGTACTCAAAAAAATAATAAATTTTTGTATAAAAAATAAAATATTATATTTTAAATTCTGCATTTTGATGCAAGATGAAATCCCATGTCAACTGTCTTGGTATCGCATGTGCCATCTAAAGTAGTTGACCAGCCATTTTGAAATAATAGTGCTTCTGAAGTATCAGACCCAGAATTTACAGATGGACTATTTTTTGAAAGGAAGTATTCAATTTTTTGCCCTTTGATCCATTTATCCCATGTATAAACCCCAACTACAAATTTTGGATCTTTTGAAATGCAGCCTGCTCCTTGTGTGACTCTAACAAAATTGGTTTTATTGTTCCAGCTGTTTGTGTAAGTTACTACTAAGCCACTTTCTCCTTCTATTCCAGCGATTCCATTACCTGTTACAATACAGTTAGTTATATTTCCATTTCCTTTGAATTTTATTCCACTTCCAAAATTGTTTGATGAAGTGCAGTTAATTACAGAAGATCGTGAATCAACTGAAATACCGTCGTTTGACTTTGAGCCCGTAGAGAGGCAATTCTTGAGTGTAGTGTAAGTTCCTGTTCTTATGTTATTTCCATTGTTATTGATTGAAACTACATTTTCAATGTATCCATTTCTATCAATTTTAATTCCATCAAGTCCATTGTTTTCAATGTAACAATAGCTGATTGAAATATTTAGAGACCCAATTATACCGTAACCTTT
>LNGD01000132.1 GCA_001587675.1 Candidatus Methanofastidiosum methylothiophilum | reverse complement strand
CCACAAGATTTATTAAATATCTCAAATAATAAAATGTGTGATTTTATGGAGGATACATTTAATCTAGAAGTTAAGATACCTGACTTTATTCAGTTGTTAGGCGAAGAAGGAAAAACTCAAATTTTAAATGAAATAAGAAAAAAAGTTGAGAAGGATGTATCCAACATTGTAATTAAAGCTGCCCGAGAAATTATGTCCGAGAAATTAGGATTAGAAACTAGAGAAAGCCCATTTGGACCAATTCATGCAAAACATCCTTCAACACCAACTGAAGATTCAAAATCAGAAATAAGCTGCCCAAATTGCCAAAAGGTACTTGAACCTGGAGTTAAATTCTGTAGATTCTGTGGACAAAAGCTTGCCTAATCTTCTTTTATTAATAATGCTTTTTTTATCTTTTCATAATTTACTTTTGTTTCTATACACCCATCCTTGTCAAGGGAAATACCTCTACCAGGTATTTTAAGATAATCTAGAACTAGACTACCTTCTCTAAGTTCAATATGGCAACCAACACCAATAATAGCCTTAGGTCTTGTAAGTTTGATAATTTTCTTGACAAAAGACCCACCAGGTATTATAAAAACAGAGATATTATTCTGATTACAAAAACTAATAAGGTCACCTACACCGCATTTACCACAATTAATACATTCAAAACCTTTCAAAGAATTTAGAGTTGCGGGACAGTCAATTTTCCTAAGGCACTGAGGAAGTAAAAGGATTCTTTCATTAAATGGAATTTTCGATAATGCCTTATAATTCACAAAATTTCTCATGTCATTTGAGATCATATCGATATAACCTTTTTTGAACCCTATCTTTTCTGTCAGACTTTTTAAGGGATAGTAAAGAAAATCAAGAACAAATAATATGAATCCTGGAAATACAACTTTCTTTGTCTTAGCAGAATAGAAAATAAGCAATACTGCAATCAGAAGTAATAATAAAACAATAACTAGGAAGACAGTTAAAATAACACCGAAAACGTCGAAGATACTTATCATTATCTTACCTCAAACAATATTTCTTTTACCAAATCCATGTCTACATCAGTTTCTATGCAACCAGTTTTGGTAAGTAAAACTCCATATTCTGGTATTTTTTTTGTTGATAAAATTCTCATCATTTCATTTAGTTCAACATGACATGCTACAAGCAAAACAGATGACGCGGGATGCTTTTTCAATACTCTTTTTACAAAAGAACCTCCTGGAGCAACAAAAACTTTAATTGAATTCTGATCACAGATCTCTTTGAATTCACCAATTTTGCATTTGCCACACTTTATGCAATTAACGCCAACTTCCGGACTAACCTTCGCCTTGCATTCAGTAGACCTTAAGCAGTAGGGGAATACTACAATTCTATTTTTGAGATTTGAAGAGAAGTATTCTTCTCCTAAGATTTTATTCCTGATGTTTATTTCAATTTGGTCTACAACACTTTCATCAAGATTTAATGATACAAATAATCTCTTTAGAGGGAAGTAAAGGGTATCTACAAGAAAAAGTGTAGTTCTTGGCCGTATTATCTTTTTTTTCTTGATTATGGTATACAGTAATATTGAAGTAATTATTATTAGTATTATTAGTACTATAACTGCTATTACAAATATAACCCCTAATACAGCAAAAAAATTAGGAAGGTCATTCATTGAAAAAAATAAGAAAGAATTCTTTAAAAATATATTTGTATTATATTATAATTTGAATTTTTTTGGAAAGATATCTGGTTTTATCAAATATATTAATAGAGCTACTAATCCTATTCCAAAAAGAACTAGGACTACTAGAACAGCAATTACTGAATTTTTTCCTATTTGTTTCTGGTCGATTAAAGATATCCTGGACTCAATAAGATTGACTTTTTCTTGATCCCCAAGTTCTGAGTAAAGGTTTAATGATTTAACGTAATTTTCTCTTGATTTTTTGTAGTCACCGGCTAGATAACTCTCTTCAGCGATTCTATAATAACTGGCAGCTTCATTTATCCTGTTATCATCACCTATGGATTCAAGCATTGACTTGAATGTATTCGCATCTTTATTTGTTGGCTCTATATCAAGGGCAATATTTATCGCTTCAAGTGATTCTTGATAATTACCTAGGTTGTATTCTGCTCTAGCGAGACCATACCATACCCCGAAGTTATCGCTATTTAATCCCTGAGCAATCTTGAAATTTGATTGGGCTTCTTCATATTCTCCTAAGGAAAGAAGTATGTCTCCCTTTAGAATAAGTGCTTTGATTCTCTCGTCGTATCCCGGCCCTCTATCAAGGGCTTTGTTGACTTCATTGAGTGCATCACTGTATTTCCTTCTGCTCCACAAGGCTTCTGCTTTTATCAGGTACGGCTCATACTTTGATGAATCCAAAGATATAGCACTATCCGCCATTTTTATTGCATCGTCATAGTTATTATTTGCTAGATAATCTTGGGCCGCTAATATTAGTTCTGAATATGTATATTCTTTTTCTTCTGGTGTTGAAACAATTTCTGTTTCTGAGAAGTAGTTAAAAAGATTAGATACAAGTCTAAGATGGTCATATTTAGTTATCATGTGATCCTCAAGAAAAGTTGATGATCCAATTGCAACTACCTTGCCAGTCAATACATTTGTTTTCGCTGCGACAATTATGTCTGTTCCAGAAATCTTGTTAACAGGATCTGTACTTGGATTGTTACTATGGTCTGGATCGCTTAAGTAGGGTCTACTTAGACTTTGAGCCGATCCTTTCATTATCGCTTTAGACGTTGGAGATATTGTAAGTGAACATGGAAGTTTCATTGCAATCTTATATAAATCCGTAGTAATTGGATCTTCTATCATATTGATAACAATGACATTTGTAGCGTCATTGTCATAATAGCTTTGAGTATCTGTTACAAGATCGTCATTAAATACAATCCCCATGTTAGTAGATAGTTCATTTAGCACTGCTCTAGTTTTTTTAGTATCAAGAGAACTTCCACCTCTACCTACAAGCAATAGACTTCCGCCATTCTTAACGAATTTATCAATGGCAGAGATTTCTACTGAGGTAAAATTTGATTTGGGCACTATGATTAAGAGAATATCATAATTACTTAGCGTGCTTTCCGTAATTGATACTTTGTTCTCAGATAAAATATATCCTTTATTAGTAAGCTGATCCAGAAAGATTTTGTATCCAGCAGTAAAATTAATCGGCTCATCATGAGCTATATCAATTAATACTCTTTTTTTTTCTTGAGCATTAACATTAACTGGAAAACTAAATATTAATAATCCAATTACGCCTAAAACGAATAAATGATTTTTCATAGAAGCCCCTCTTGTAAGACATCTTATATAAATCTTTAAAAGTATATTCCTCCTTAGTTGGCATTATATTCTACCCTTAAATCAAAGACCTATCGAAAGCTTTAAATACCAACCATATTTATTCTGGATTGGTACGGCGACCATAGCGAAAGGGAGACACCTGGACTCATCCCGAACCCAGAAGTTAAGCCTTTCTGCGTCGTGGTTTGTACTGCTAGTAGCGGGAATACCACAACGTCGCCGGCCTTTATATTCTTGGCTATTTATATATTAGCCGACTGATGAAAAACTATACGTTTTGAGGAATGAGGTGTTTTAATGGCAGTTTATGTTAAATTTAAAGTCCCTGAAGAGCTAGCAAATAAGGCTTATGAATCTCTTGAGATGGTCAGGGATACAGGTAAATTAAAGAAAGGTGC
>LNGD01000131.1 GCA_001587675.1 Candidatus Methanofastidiosum methylothiophilum | reverse complement strand
TCCGGTTATTTTTCAAACAAGATGGGCAATGAGTTATCTTAGAGGCCCAATGACTAAGAATGAGGTAAAATTAATAATGAAGGACAAAACCCAAGAAATAAAAGTTTCTTCAACTAGTAAAGCGATACCTGTTGAAATCGCCTCAGAAAAGGTTACTACTGCGCCACCTACAATCTCTAGCGAAATCCAACAAGTATTCCTGCCTTTATTGAAGAATTCTAATCTCGCCATGCAAGAAATAAAAAATCGTTACCAAAAAGAGGTGACTCTCGAAAATGCTTCTCTTGTATATACTCCTGGGGTAATAGGGAAAGCAATAATTCATTTCCAAGATAAAAATATGGAATTAAGAGAGGATCAAGAGAGAAATTTGATTTTATCTTCATCTGAATTTATGAACTGGGAAAAATCTCAAGAAGTAAAAATATCAGGTTTATTGAGTGGGCCAGAACAGAAAGGAAAATTTTCTGAGATACCTAGTAGCTTAAATGATCCTAAAGACTTTAACGAGCTTAAGAAAAGTTTTACAGATTTTCTATTCTACAATAGTAATTTCAAATTATATCACAGTCCACCACTAAAGATATATTCAAAACCAAATGAATCTAAAGCAGAGTTTATTCTAAGACTTAATCAAATGGCAAGAGAAAGCAGAGATGAAGAAGTTGACAAAATAGAACAGAAATATGCTAAGGAATTTGAAAAACTTAAATTAAAAATGAGTAAATCCCAAGACACCTTAACAAAAAAACAGGCTACAGCTAGTTCATTGAAACAAGAGGCTTTGCTATCTGCTGGCGAATCAGTAGTCGGTATGTTTATGGGAAGACGTTCTACTAGTTCTGCATCTAAAGCAATGAACAAATATCAAAAGAGCAAAACAGTTTCTGTAGATATCGATAAAGCTCAGAAGGATATAGTTTCTATAAATCAAGAAATGGAATCATTAGAAAATGAACTCAAAGCACAAATAGAAATAATAAAACAGAGAAGAGAAAAGGAAATAAATGAAGTCAAAGAAGTCATTATTCAGCCGAAAAAATCAGATATAGAAATTAAAATGGTTTCATTGGCTTGGATTCCAAAATGGGAAATAACATACAAAGAAAATGGAAACAAAAAAATGGAAATAATAACAGCTTATTATTGAAATTTGATTTTTAATAGTTAAATTTATAAATGTAAAAAATAAAATATAAGTGGTGGAAATATGACAAAATTTGAAGTGTATAAAGATAAATCAGGCGAATATAGATTTAGATTAAAAGCTGGAAATGGTCAAGTGATAGCCGTAAGCGAAGGATATAAATCAAAAACTTCTTGTATGAATGGAATTGAAAGTGTAAAGAAAAATGCTCCAGCTGCACCGATTGTAGAAATAGAAAAATAATATTTTTACTATTAATTTATTTTATATTAATTTCATTTATTTGCTGCATTATTCTATTTAGATCTGCTGCAATCCAAGGTTTTTCAATTAGAAATTTTACTGAGGCTTTAGTTGATGCTTCTTCTTTTAAGACACTATTTGGGTAAGCAGTAATAAGGATTCTTGTTGTATTTGGATATTTTTCTTTTATGTAACTAAGAAAACTAATTCCATCCATTCCAGGTAACCTATAGTCACAGATGACTAAACAGAAATCTCTTTCTTTAAATTGTTCTATCCCAGCCTCAGCAGTTTTGGCGATAATGACTTTATTAGCCAAATCATAATGCTTAAGCGACAAAAACAAACTAACTAGGGTTTGAGGGTCATCGTCCACGACTAAAATATTATTTGAGTGCCCATTTTCTTTATTGATTAGATTCGAAGTATCATATTCTAAATCGTTTAACTCTGTCTTGATGAAAGAAATATCCTCAGGATAAATATTATTAACATTAAATTCAGTTTGAGTGAAACTTTCTAAGTTATTCTTTTTTATTTTTATATCAAAGATAATTCCACCAAGTATTTCATTTTTAGAATCGGGATATATTGTTTCACTTGGTTTTTTTATATCTAGTTTACCGCCTTTATAAAGAAGTAATTTATTGATTGAATGTAAATCAATTTTTGATTTCGGATTGGTACCCTCCATTATGGATTCCAAACTCTCTTTGGATATTTCCCCACCAATTAATTTAATATTAACATGAACATTGTTATCTGTTTGAAATGTTTTAAGATGAAGTTCGCCGGAATCCATGAGTTCAATAGTTTTTAATAGAATGCATATTATACTATAATTTAATTCGTGAAAATTAAAATTGACCATTGGTAATTCTGAAAATTCTTCCCTTATGTTATATCTATTTTTTAAATGGTCTTGCAAAACAATTACACTAGTTTTAACAACTTCGTTCACATCGATTAAAGCTATATCTTCTTCAAAAGAAACTAGTCTTCTGAGTGCTTTTGTTATTAAGTCTATTCTTTTTACGCCATCAATATTCAAATTGATTAATTTATCAAGATGATCAAATTTTGAATTATCTATGTTTTTTTTCGTGCATTGGTCTTTTAATTTATTTATTTCTTCTTTTAACAAAGCCGTCAAAATATTTTGAATTCTTAAAGTACTACTTTTATTTAATGAAGAAAGTTTCTCAATATGATTAAGTAAATTTAGATTAATATTGTTTTCATTTGTTTGTGTTCTCAGTGCAACAAGTTCTTCCCGTAATATTTCGGCACTTGCCATTGAAGAAGCTAGAGAATTATTAATCTCATGAATTATCCCCGGAACTAAATCTAGAATAATTAATTCTCGCGAAAAATCATCTTCAGGTTTATCCATGATCCTCAAATCTTTTTCAAATAAAGGTTTCATTGTTTATTATCCTTTTCTAATTATACACTATCATATTTGCTTTCCATATATTTAAGAATATGGAAAAAAATAGGAAAAATATGGAAAACCAAACATATATTAGATTTCATCTATATAAACTTTTCGTATTGTTATTGGATATCAATAGTTAATATTTTTTTAATCTATTGAAACATAAAAAGATTAATTTTAGGATATTTGTTTAAATTAAATATCATTTATATTTGTTAGTTTATGAAGATAAAATATCTATTAAGCCACAAAATTTATAAATAAAACTTAGATTATATGTCCTATGGCTTCCAAGGAACATAGTGACTTAGAGTTAATAAATGAAGTCAAGACACTTATCGATGACGTTATAGACAAGATTCCACAAAAAAAAGATATGGGAATGTCTAACTTAGGCTCACTAATTGTTTTTGGATTAGGGTGCATTATAGGGTTTGAAATGTTTATTTTCAATCTTTTCATGACATCGACAGTAATGCTTAGCGTGATACTTCTCGGATTCTTTTTTATAATTGGATTCTTAATTGGAACGTATATAGAAAAAGTCGACTCTTCAACTAAATCTTCTAATCCTCTGTCTACTTACTATTAATCTCAATAGTAATCTTTTTATTAACAATTTATTATTATCTTTTATGATTATAATAAAAGCAGGCGGTTCAGCAATTACTAAAAAAAGTCAAGACTTTACCCCAAATATGGAGGTAATTTCCACTCTTGCTCAAGAAATAAAAGATGCAGGAAGAGTTTCAATATTGGTCCATGGTGCTGGATCTTATGGGCACCCTATTGCAAAGAAATATTCATTAGGAAAAGGCTATTTTGATGAGTACCAACTAAAAGGCTTTTCTGAAACACGAGCTAGCGTTAGTGAACTTGACAGTATTATATTAAAATCTCTGATGCAAAATGGATTAACTCCTGTGAAAATAGGTACTTTTTCTAACTTTATTACATCTAATGGAAGAGTGGT
>LNGD01000130.1 GCA_001587675.1 Candidatus Methanofastidiosum methylothiophilum | reverse complement strand
AATATATAATAGACTTACAGGAAAAAAAAGGAATTACAATCTTTTTGACCACCCATTATATGGAAGAAGCAGAAAATTGCAATAGAATTGCTATTATTGACCATGGAAAAATAATTGCTCTTGATACGCCCGACAATCTAAAAAAAGACCTCAAAGGGGACTTAATCACGTTAAAGACATCAGATAACGAAACGGCTAAGGACGTACTTCAAAGCTGTTTTTCATTAAAGCCTAAGATTAAAGATGATTCTATATACCTATATGCTGAAAATGGAGAGAATTTTGTTCCTAAAGTGTTCAGAGCTTTAAGAAACTTTGAAATAACTTCTGTCAATGTAAGAAAACCAACTCTTAATGATGTTTTTCTTAAATTGACTGGTCGTGAAATACGTGAGGAAACAATGGATGGGACAGGCAGGATGAAAGAGATGCACAGGGGGAGATAATAATGATTAATGCGATATATATTATCTGGCTAAGAGAGATCAAAAAATTTGTAAGAGATAGATCACGATTGGTATCCTCTATTGCTCAGCCATTGATATGGTTACTTTTAATAGGAACTGGATTTGGCGCAACTTTTGGTAAAGTCGGTGACTTAAAATATATTCAATTTATGTTTCCAGGCATACTAGTAATGACTCTTCTTTTTTCATCTATGTTTTCTGCCATATCAATAATTTGGGATAGGCAATTTGGTTTTCTTAAAGAAATGTTAGTTGCGCCAATTAGCAGAACTTCAATAGCAATTGGGAAGTCTATTGGCGGTGCATCAAGGAGTACAATTCAAGCTTTAATAATACTAATCTTTTCACCTTTACTCTGTATTGAACTGACTATAACAAAATTCATATTGGTCATTCCTCTCATGTTTTTCATATCATTTACTATTTCTGGGATTGGTATAATTATCGCAGCAAGAATGGAATCATTTGAAGGTTTTAATCTAATAATAAATTTCATTATAATGCCGATGTTCTTACTAAGCGGAGCGATATTTCCGATTTCAAATCTGCCCTCATGGTTATCAGCTATCGTAAGCATTAATCCACTTTCATATGGTGTTGATATAATGAGGTGGGTAATGACTGGGGTTACTGAAAGAGGCCCCACTGTCGACTTAATGATACTTGGATTAGTCTGTATAGTTACTACTTCGATATCGGTGTATCTATTCTCAAAAGGGAAATAAAATATTTATAAAATATTTTTTGCTATTTCTAATGATTTAATTGCTAATTTCAAAGTACTTTCAAGATCATTTAAATCAATTATTTCAACTGTAGAATGAATATATTTCGAAGGTATTGAAATAACGGCTGTAGGAATTCCTGCTTTTGTGATATGAACAGCGGCCCCGTCCGTGCTTCCTCCAGAAATATGGGTTTGATAAGCAACTCCTGCCTCATTGGCAGCTTTAATCAAGATATCTTTAACTTTCTCGCTAAGTATAAATCCTCTATCCATCAAGTCTATTGAAGGCCCCTTGCCAAGGGATATAGTAACTTTATCTGCATCTGTTTTTGGGATTGGTCCAGCTGTGGTAGAGTCAATAATTATTGCAAAATCTATAGGTATTCCATATGCGGCCGTTTTTGCTCCTCTTAACCCAACTTCCTCTTGTGTAGTGAAAACGCCAAATAGTGTAAAGTCAGGATTTTTAATTTTTTTAATTAACTCAATTAGGACGGCACAGCCAGCCCTATTATCAAATGATTTGCAGCTGACAATATTTTCCTTACCTAACTCGGAAAAAGAGATGTCCCTAGTAATTGAATCGCCAGGCTTAATTCCAAGTTTTTCTACTTCTTCTTTAGAGTTTAATCCTATATCAATTCTAAGATCCTCTACTTTTAAGGCCCTATCTTTCTCTTCTTGAGTAGTAATATGCGGAGGCTTCAGCCCAATAACTCCAAGTACATCTCTTTTTGAAGAATGAATTATGACTCTTTGAGACCCCAAGCTTCTTGGATCAAATCCTCCAATCGTTTCAAATGAAATAAATCCTTTATCGTCGATATGTTTAACCATGAAACCTATTTCATCCATATGGGCAGCTACCATTACTTTGAAGTTGCCAGAGCCTTTTTTTACTGTAATCAGATTGCCCATAGAGTCTTCTCTAATTTCATCAATGAACTCTTTAACCTCACCAATTATTATATCCTTTATTCTGGATTCGTTGCCAGAAACTCCAGGTGCTTCGGAAAGTTTTTTTAATAACTGTTTCAAATAATCACTCCTAATAATTAATTTATCTAACTTAATATAAAAATATCTTGGATTAAAGATATAAAACGTTTACATTTATGTTTATTATGTCTAACGTTGATATTATTAAATTCATAGAAGGGAAAAAAAATTTTATCGAAAATACGATAGAAAAATATGTCCCCAAAGAGATAAATAAAAGCAATTTTAGATCGAAATCAAATTATAAGGTAGATTTTGAAGCGATTAATTATGGCATATCAAAACCATTGTGGAATTTCCTAGGATATGGTGGAAAGAGGTGGCGCCCAGTTCTTTTCTTACTGATTTCGGAGGCTCTTGGATCAAATATGGAAAAAGTAAGTGATTTTCTAGTTATTCCAGAAATTGCACACAATGGAACGATAGTAATAGATGACATTGAAGATAACGCAGAGCTAAGAAGAGGAAAGCCTGCACTCCATAAAGTGTATGGGGAGGATATAGCAATTAACTGTGGAAATGCTATGTATTTCTTGCCGTTACAAGTTGTAGAGGATAAGAAAAATGATATCCCAATTGATACCCTTTTTAGGGTCTATTCCATATACTTAGAAGAAATGAGAAATCTTCACTATGGCCAGGCTTTGGATATTACTTGGCACAAAGGTATCTTAAAAAAAGAGCCAACAGTAGAAGAATATTTGCAGATGACTGCATTTAAAACTGGAACATTGGCTAGAATGGCCGCAAGACTTGCAGTTGCTCTTTCTGGCGGAAGTGAAATAGTCGAAAGTAAATTTGGAAATTTCGCTGAAAGTATAGGTATAGCTTTTCAGATACAAGACGATCTTTTAGACATTATCACGTCTGAAAAAGAAAGAGAAGCTTTTGGAAAATCCTATGGAAATGATATAAGTGAAGGTAAAAGAAGCTTAGCGGTCATTTATTCGATGATGAATCTAAGTAAAGAAAAGAAAGATAGACTAATTAAGATACTTAATTCCCATACTACAGATAAAAAAAGTATTGAAGAAGCGATAAATCTAATTAAAGAATCTGGTGCCATTGAATTATCTAAAGGTGTTGCAAATAAACTTGTCATTGAATCCTGGAATCAAATAGATTCTGAATTAAAAGATAGTGAAGCAAAACTTTACCTTAAAGCTTTTTCAGAGTTTTTGGTTAATAGAAAAATATAAGTTATCCATTATATTTAAATATATTGAAAGTCTATCTATATTGATTAATAATCAAAAAAGATGGATGATATGAAAAAATTAATTTTTATGGCCCTTACAGCTATTTTATTATTGGGCATATTTCCAGTTTCGGCGTCACATGGAAGTGCTCCGATATCTACGATAAAAGATATTACAGATACAACAAAAAAGGATGAATCTTTTTTGCCCGATTTATTTACGGAATCTATTACTTTTAACAGAGAACGATATGAAGAAGAGATATTGGCAGACCACGAAGAACAGTGGAACAAATGGATGAATAACGGAGACAAATACAAATATGAAATATTAGGTTACCCAAAGATATATATTACACAACCTTTAGAAATAGATAGCTATTTGAGAATTAGAATAGATTCGACAAATGGCGGAAAAGTATTAATTAGACCTTTTAAATATGAAGGTTTAGGTAAAAGCTATTTTAAAGGAATTACTTTTGATGAACAAGGAAAGA
>LNGD01000129.1 GCA_001587675.1 Candidatus Methanofastidiosum methylothiophilum | reverse complement strand
AAATCAGTGACGTATTCAAAGAATATGATATAAAACTAGGGGCATTATACCCCAAACTTACTTTTATTCCGGTTCTGAATAAATATGGTAGATATATTGTGCTGATTGGAAGAAAGTCTTTTTAATTACTATCATCTACAATATATCTATGAAAGTTGGTTTTGTCCAGATGGAAATAGAAATACTTAATGTCAAAAAGAATGTTGATAATGCAATTAAATTAATGGAAAAAAGTAGTGCTGAATTAATTGTGTTGCCTGAATTATTTAATACAGGATACAACTTTAGAAATCTTGAAGAAGTTTTTGGAGTTTCAGAGGATATTCCTGAAGGATATACTACTTCTAGATTAATGAATTTCTCTAAAGAGAGTAAAAAAACTATAGTCTTTGGATTGGCGGAAAAAACAGAAAAAGGACTATTTAACTCTTTAGCAATAGTAAGTAAAGGCAAATACATAGGAAAATACAGAAAGATCCATCTTTTTTATGATGAAAAAGACTTTTTTTTACCTGGAGATTTAGGATTCATGTTGTATGATATTGATGGGGTAAAGCTTGGCCCAATGATTTGTTTTGATTGGTTTTTTCCCGAATCTACTAGAACTCTTTCACTAATGGGAGCCGATATACTTTGTCATCCTGCAAATCTAGTTATGCCTTATTGCCCTGAAGCAATGAAAACAATATGCTTACAGAACAGGGTATTTGTCATCACATCTAATAGAATTGGCGAGGAAAGAGGTTTAAAATTCATTGGTCAAAGCCAAATTACCGGGCCAGATGGGAAAATAATTTTTAGGGCTTCAGAAAATAAACAAGAAATATACGAAGTCGACATAGATCCAACTAAATCAAGAGATAAAAATCTCAACGCAAAAAATAATATTTTTAATGATAGAAAGCCTGAATTCTACAAAATCGTTTAACAATAGACATAAATAAATTCATACAAAAAGTTTAAAAGTATGTTATATTTAAATAAGAAGGGATTAAAATGATAGCATTTATACTATGTGTCGTCCAGCCAGGAGCGGAAGAAGACGTAATTGAGAAAATTTCAAACATGAAAAACGTGATTGAAGTTCATGAACTCTATGGCGAATATGATATGATTGTAAAAGTTAATGTAAAAGAATTAGGTGAACTTGATATTCTCACCAGCTCTATTAGAAGAGTTCCTGGTGTTCAGATGACTTCAACAATGATCAAAAAATGAGCATAACTGTTCTTAGAGTTGGGCACAGACCTGAGAGAGATCATAGAATAACAACACATGTAGCTCTAGTTTCAAGAGCATTTGGTGCTGACTCAATTTCTATTTGGGAAAAGGATGAAAAAATAAAAAAAAGTATTGAAAGCGTAGTTAAGCGATGGGGTGGAAACTTTTCTGTATCGTTTGAAACTTATAAACAATCATTCAAAAAATTTAATGGTATCTCTGTACATTTGACAATGTACGGCTTGCCTTTTGAAGATAAGATAGAGGAGATTCAAGACCTTGTTTTTAATCAGAATAAAAATCTCATGATAATAGTAGGTGCCGAAAAAGTACCGAAAGAGATATACGAATTCGCTACTTACAATTTGGCTGTAACTGGTCAGCCCCATTCTGAAATATCGGCACTGGCACTTTTTCTTGATAGATTGCATAAAGGAAAAGAGATGAAAAAAGAATTTAATAATGCAAAATTAAAAATTGTTCCTTGTGAAAAAGGAAAAAATATTATTGCTGTGGAATCTGAGAAGTCTGAGTAGTTGCCCATGTTCTCTGCTCGTATTTCCATTCGCCATTTTCTTTTTTATAGAATTCTACAAATGAGCTTGTCTTTGTTTCTTGATTGTTTTTCACGGTAATTACTCCTCTGACCTCAGCATTGTCCCCTTGAATAGTTATTTGACTAATATTTACAAGGGTTATCTTTGTTCCATCAAATGCTGCTTTGTTTAGGAGATTTGCGATATCATCTAAGGTTATCTCAAACTTATTTTTTGAATCTTGGGATACTAGATCGTAATATGCGTCAATATTCCTATCATTATAATATTGAATATGTAATTTAACTGCCTCTTCAACTTTGCTCTTTTCGTTTCCTTGAATTATAGCATACCCTGCTACGGCGCCAATTATTACAACTAATGCAACAACTCCAATAATCGCAAGTTTTTTAGTGTCTTTTAAGAATGGATTTTCTGATTTAGTTGTTTTTGACTTGGCTTTACTAGCTGTTTTTTTAGCACTTGTTTTTGTCTCTGTTACTTTCTTTTTAGTAACATCTTTTTTTTTCTTTGTAGCCATCTTATCACCTTAAAACGAGAGAAATAACTAAGTTTAAAAAACTTTTGTAAAAAATTTCTTAATTTTAACGCATTTTTGAGTCGATAAATTCTGTTATTATTTGCTGATTTCTTTCTCTAAAAGAGATAGGATCCTTGTTATTCTCATAAAGTCCAATATTCTCTTCAAAAGTTTTTCTTTGATTTACATAGAAAATACCAAGTGGTAGTTTTTCAGTTTCAAGTGATCTTTTGAAAGCTTCTATCCGATCATTTGGGTTATAAGTTTCTTCTAGATAGTAAGTGTTATTTTTAAACCATTCGTAAGTTTGTATTTTATTGTAGGAAGGGCATGGCTGAAATAGGTCTATAATTGCATAACCTTTGTGATTGATTGCTTTCTTAAGAATCTCTTTTGTTTTTTCAATGTCCCCAACAAAGGCACGAGCAACAAACGATGCATTAAGTGCTATTGCAAAAGCTATTGGATTAAATGGTTCTAAGATTACTCCATTCACTTGTAATGTTGTTTTTACTCCTAACATAGTAGTGGGTGAAGCCTGACCTTTTGTTAATCCATAGACCATATTGTCATGTATAATGTTTGTTATGTCTGGATTCCTTCTTATAGCGTGAAGTAAGTGGTTTCCACCTTCCCCATACATGTCTCCGTCTCCACCTTCCGCTATAACTGTAAGATTTGGATTAATTGCTTTAACAGCAGTTGCAATAGGCAAAGCTCTACCATGTAACGAATGGAATGCATTGGTCTTAAAATAATGTGGAGTTTTTGAAGATTGGCCTATACCTGAAACAATTGCTAAGTCTTCTGGTCTAATACCTAGTTCCGCAAACGTTTCTTTTAATATTCTAAGAATACTGAAATTACCACAGCCAGGACACCATGAAATATCAACGTTCCGAACATCGTAATCTTTTGCTTCCATTTTAATCCTCCAAGATTTCCTTTATTCTTGTTACAACTTCTTCAACAGAAAAGCATCTACCATTATACTTCAATATTTTATTTTTTATTTCAAAACCTGTTTCCATTTTAATTAAATTAGCAAATTGAGCCGAAGCATTGTTTTCTATAACGATTAATTTTTGTGCATTAATCAAATACCCCATCATCTCTCTAGGTAAAGGATAAACCTGTTTAAAGTGTAAGAATCCAAGTTTTGGTTCTTTAATTTCTTTAAGAGCTTCTTCTACAATGCATCTAGTAGATCCCCAACCTATAAGGAGATACTTGTAAGCTTTGCCACCTAGAAGTTCGGGATAGATGACTTCGTTCTTGAGTTGATTTAGCTTCTCATAGTATCTTTTTTCTACCATATTCTTCCTTAAGGTAGCATTCTCAGTAGTATGTCCAATCTCTTCATGTTCATTTCCCGTTTGGATTACTAGGCCCTCTCCAAATCCTGGTATACCTCTTGGGGATACACCTGTCTTGGTAAACAAATATCTTTGATAGTCTTTTTCAGTTTTCACGACGTATTTTTTTGTAGGGTATTTATTATAATCTAGCGATTGTATGTTGTATTGGGAATTTAGTAGATATTGATCTGTTAAAATAAATACAGGAACTTGATACTTATCTGCAAGTGAAAATGCATATTTGGATAAATAAAATGAATCCTCTAGAGTTCCTGGGGCTAATATAACTCTAGCAAAATCTCCATGCCC
>LNGD01000128.1 GCA_001587675.1 Candidatus Methanofastidiosum methylothiophilum | reverse complement strand
TTCTGGATATAACAGGGATTTCCAGCTGACAAAGGGTCCTTTAATAGAAAGTTTTGATATTACTCAACAGACATTGTATATACTTAGCTACTTCATGCCTAAAGTCAAAGTTAACAAAGAAATCCTAATAGACTCTTTTACCCCAGAACTATATGCTACCGATAGAGTACTTGAACTTGTGAAAGAAGGCCATCCTTTCAGAGATGCCTACAAGGAAGTTGGAATAAATCTTGAAGCATTAAGTAATAAAGATCCTGTAGAAAATATCAAATCAAAAACCCATACAGGTGCTACTGGAAATCTTGGACTCGACAAAATAGCAAAGATATTAAAAGATGAAGAAAAAGAATTATTCTCTATAAAAGATTCTTACATGAAAAAAATAGACCTTTTATTAAAAATATAGCCTGATGCTTTATGGAAAAGTATGATTATGTAATAATAGGAAGTGGGGCAAGTGGTGCAGCTGCAGCTGAAAAACTTTCTAAAGATTACAAGGTCTTAATATTAGAAAAAGGCGATTATCTTCAATTAAAAGATGCGCATAAAAGTTATGTAAGGGCGTCTTCAGCTAAAGATTTTGATAAGCATGGTAGAATAGAAATACTAAGTGGAACAGGTGTCGGAGGAACAACTTTACTTGCGATTGCAAATGGAGTAAGAACTCATGAAAAAGAACTAAAAAATTTTGGGATAGATCTTAAAAATGAGTTTCAAGAAGTGGAGAAGGATTTTGACATAAAACCTATTCCAGATAACATGCTTGGAGGAAGAACTAAATTAATTATCGAAAAGGCAAGAGAGCTTGGTTATAATCCAAAAATAATGCCTAAGATGATTAATTTCAAAAAATGTAAGGCTTGTGGAAAATGTAATATGGGTTGTGCTTTCCAAGCTAAAAAAACTTCTCTGTATTATATCGAAAAATCAATTTCAATGGGTGCAGATCTAAAGGCTAATTTTGAAGCAATAAAAATCGAGAAGAGCGGAAATCAATTTCTAGTCAAGGGTATGGAAAAAGGGAGACAAAATGATATTTATTCCAAGAATGTTATATTAAGCGCAGGTGCTCTTGACACACCCAAGATCCTAAATAACTCAGGAATCAAAACGCCAAGAAATCTATTTGTTGATCTTTTTGTAACAATAGGGGGAAAGACTGAAAACTCTTTTAGAGATGAGATACAAATGGCTGCATATATACCTTTCAATGACTTTATAATTTCTCCATATTATTCAGAAAGAATTATCAAACTTCTAAAGGATATGGGTATTGAATCCAAGAGGGAAAACATAATCGGAATAATGATTAAAATCAAAGATGACTCATATGGTTATGTTGATAAGAACTATATTGAAAAATCATGTACCGGAAGAGATGTCCAAAAGATATCTAATGGAGTTGCTATTGCTTCTAAAATACTTAGCGAGTGTGGTGTAGATAAAATAGTTTCAACTGAAGCAATTGGTGCTCATCCTGGAGGTACAGCCCCTATTGGTATAACGGTTGATAGCAATTTCAAGACAGAAATGGGATTTTATGTATGTGATGCAAGTATATTGCCAGAAGCCCCCGGTTCTCCGCCACTGCTCTCACTTATGGCATTGGGCAAGAAGTTAGGAAACAATATATTAAATTCCACCTGATGGCACTTTTTCATTAGGATCAGCTAAAATATCTAAAAGCATTGGTATTTCAGAGTTTAATGTGTCTCTAATTCCATTCTTTAGTTCACCTTTGTCCTCAACAGTCTGGGATTCTACACCAAGGCCTTTGGATATTGAAACAAAGTCTTTCTTTCCCAGGGAAAAATCATATTTACCACCAAATTTTACATCTTCATATTGCTTAATTGTTCCGAGTACGCCATTATTAATCAAGAATACTTTGACATCAATATTATTTTCAGAAAGAGTTAATAGCTCTCCCAATACCATCAAGAGCCCACCGTCACCAGTTATAAGAACAACTTTTTTTTCTGGGTTTGCTAGTTTAGCTCCTATAGATGCAGGTAACCCAAATCCCATTGCTCCAAAAGAATGCGAGCAGATAAATGTTCTGGGAACATGAACTTTTTTCAAAAGGTGAGTCCATACTGTAATTGAGCCTGTATCAGTGACTACTATATCCGATTTATCGAGTTTATCAAGGATGTCAAGAATCACCTTCTGAGGTTTCAAAGGTTTAGATGAAGATGAAACCCCCTCTATTTTTTTCGTAGGTTTTTTCTCTATCCACAATCCAGTTTTTCTTGAAACACCTACTGTAATATTTTTTATTATTTCCTTAATATCTCCGATTAGGGAGATGTCCGCGTAAACGTTCTTCTTATTTTTTTCTATATCTATGTCAATGATATTTTTTGAACTATCAAATTTTCCATAAGATGTTCTATCAGAAAATTTTACACCAAGAGAAATTATTAAATCTGAATTCTCAAAAGCGTTCTTAGAATTTTCTGTTCCCCTGACTCCAATTGTTCCAAAGCAATGTGGGTCGTCCTCATCAATAACTCCTCTTCCAGGAAGTGTTGTCAATACTGGCGCTCCGATTTTAGTTGAAAGAGAGTATATTTCAGTACTTGAGTTAGAATTAACTGCACCTTGTCCAGATAATATCACTGGCTTTTTTGAATCATTAATCAACTTAATTCCAATTTTAATTTTCTCGATATCAAGCTTAATTTTATCTTGTGCATACTGATAATTAAAATCCATGGGATAATACTGTTCAAGTAAATCTGTTGGGATTTCGACATGGACAGGCCTTGGCCTTCCTGCAACAGCATCGTTAAACGAATTTCTGATTTCACGATAAAAGTTATTTTCTAGCCTATAGTTTTTCTTTGTTATGGGTGATGTCATGGACAAAATGTCAATCTCTTCAAATGAATCAGTTCCAAGTTTATTTGTAGGTACTTGACCTGTAAGTAATACTAAAGATGACCCATCTTTGTAAGCACAAGCTAGCCCCATCATAGCGTTAACAGAACCCGGTCCTGTTGAAGTCAATGCGGATGAAATACGCCCACTTGATCTGTAAAATCCATCGGCACTGTGGACTGCACATTGTTCGTGAGAGGACCTAATGACTGATATACCCAGATTTTTGAGTTCATGATAAAGAGGCAAGATTTCCCTTCCTGGGTACCAAAATAGCGTATCGACTCCTGAATCCTTAATGGCTTTTGCTAATATTTCGGCCCCAGAATAAATATCCTTCATACTAACCCTTTGAAAGAATCTCTTGAACCATATTCTTAAATTCTTTATCTCCTACTTTGGCCCCTCTTTCAGCCATTTCCTTTACTTTGAGAATCAGAATTTCTTTTTCCTCTTCAGAAACTGACAATCTTAACTCTTCAAGCTTAGCTTCGATGCAACTCATTCCACAATGTTTTCCAAGTATTATCCTTCTTTTTTGACCTACAAACTCTGGAGCATAAGGTTCATAAGTTAAAGGTTCTGCCCTAACAGCAGAAACATGAATCCCTGATTCGTGAGAGAATACATTGTCCCCGACTATAGCTTTATTTTTAGGGACAGGAATTGTTGTATATTTTTCAACTAATCTTGAAAGTTCATATAGAACTTCAAATTTAAATGGCATTTCTATTCCATAAAGCAATCGGAGATTCATTATTATTTCTTCAAGGGAAGCATTGCCTGCTCTTTCACCTATTCCATTAACGGTTGTTGAGATAGCTCTTGCTCCGGCCTCAAATGCAGCAAGAGAGTTAGCAACTGCTAGTCCAAAATCATCGTGACAGTGTATCCCCAAAGTATTGTGAATATTCTTTTTTATCTCGCCGACAAGGTATTTCATTCCCATCGGTCTTATTGAACCTGTAGTGTCAGCTATATGTACTCTATCTGCACCGGCTTCAGTTGTCTTAGTATAAAGCTCTAAGAGAAAATCAAGATCTGCTCTAGTAGAATCTTCAGCTGTGAACGCTACAAATATACCGTGGCTTTTTCCATATTCAACGGCCTCGACAGCTCTTGAAAGAGCCTGCTCTCT
>LNGD01000127.1 GCA_001587675.1 Candidatus Methanofastidiosum methylothiophilum | reverse complement strand
TCCATGGAGATACAGATTCATTGTGCAAAGCCTTACTACACTATCGACTATGTCCCAGCCCCTAAATGTTCCTTCTTTCAAAAACTTCTTTTGGTCAACGTCCATCTTAGAATTATTTTCAATGTAAGTGTGCGAAGCTAAAAGAAATCCTCCTGTCCCACATGCCGGGTCACATATAGTTTCACCAGGTTTTGGCCTTATCACTTCAACAATGGCCTTTATTAATGCTCTAGGGGTAAAGTACTGGCCTGCACCACTTTTGATGTCCTCTGCATTTTTCTGTAACAATCCTTCATAGATTGCACCCTTGACATCGATACCCATGCCCATCCATGTTTCTTCTCCCTCGATAAGCATGACAAGCCTCTTTAGTTTTGCGGGATCTTGAATCTTGTTCTGGGCTTTTCTAAAGATGACACCAATCATTCCCTTTTCTTTGCCTAGAGATTCTAGAATATGGCGATAGTGTGTTTCTAACTCATCACCATCCTTTTTTAGAAGGCTTTCCCAGTTAAGATTTTTTGGGATTTTTGATATTCTGTTAAAGGGAGGTTTTGTCTGCTCATCGTCCATTTTGAGGAATAGGAGATAAGTAAGCTGCTCTACATAATCGCCGTAGCTTACGCCATCATCCCTTAGGACATTGCAATAGTTCCAGAGCTTTTGGACTGCAAGTGATTCGTTACTCATTGTACCAGTTTCTCCTGAATAGTTTTTCCTTTATTTGACTTTTCCATTTTTATTTTTTCTAAAAGAATTTCAGCAGGCTCGTCATTTGGGTCTTGAGGAACAAGCTTTCCTTCAAAGGCTTTTTTTAGAATACTTTGACGAAGAACTTTAGACTCTTCTAATTTAGAGTCAACTGTATCTTCAATATAGTCTGCAAGGGAAAATAGTTTTTCTATTCGTTCAACTATAATATGTTGTTCTTCTAGCGGTGGAATTGGAACAATCTGCGATAAAATGTCAGAATTTCTTACTGCGGGATAATTAGTTCCTCTTTGGATTTCATTTAAAGGATTTAAAAAGAAATCAGTTTGAATAAGATAGAATAACCACTTATAATTGACATTCGAGGATCTCAATACACAAAATCCAGTAGAGGCGACTTGATTATCGTATTCTTTCGTTACTATTGCCATATTTCTTAAATAAGTTCTTACGGTTGAGAATAATATGTCGCCTTCTTTGATTAATTGTCTTGCTCTTGCAGGAGCATTTTTTCCCAAGTAAGTCTTTGGTCTTGTTATTATTTGTTTTTTATTATCAATAGAAGCTATGTCTATATATATAAAAACATGATCTGGTTTCTCTTTAGGATTAATTTTTTTAATTTCTAAAATGATATTTTTCAAGTATGTAGAGGTCCAACCATAGGGTAATTCTCTTTTGATATTTATATTTTCCAAAGAATTTGATGTTTGCTTAATTTTATCTTTATTTTCTTCTCTCCACTTTTCAGTGAGTTTTCCTTCCATCGCATATTTCAAAATGGCTTGACGATAGATTTTAAGTTTTGATTTAGCTTGATTTAATGATTCAACACCTTTGTCAAGATTTGTGAAAAGCTCTTCTATTTTGTTTACTATTCTCTGCTGTTCGGCTAGTGGAGGAAGAGGAATATTAATTTTTCGCATTTGTGATTGATTAAGTTTATATCTTGTCGTCCCGGTAATAAAGTTACGATAATCAAAAATATTTAGATAATGGCAAATATAAAGATTATTTGCAATATTTTCAATAGCACGTAAAACATGTGCATGATTATTTACCCACGTTTTGCCTTTTATTAGGTAAGCCTTATCTTTAGAAAAATCAAGAAATGGCGCACCGTCTTCTCCAAGTAAAATTAGTTCTTCGTCAAAAATATGTCCATCTATCCAACCAATTTGTCCAGTGGCTCCATAATAAGGGTAAAGGTCAGATTCTTTTTTATTTTGAATTCTTTCTTGACGTTCTTCTGCATTAATTGGCTTTCTTTGGCTATCTAAGATATCAACGCAATTTTCTAGATTCGTCCAAACCCAACCCTTGGGTAGTTCTCTGTTCACTTACTCACCAGTGCTTCTTGTAATTCTTGAATAACATTATCTATTTTTCCATTGAAAACTTTATTAGCTTTTATAAGGCCACCCTTGTTGTGGAATGGCGTCTGCTCTAGGTCCTCTTTGGTAATGCTCATAGATGCGGCAATGTGGTCTTTTATCATTTTAAGCCATTCTAACTGCTCATCAGTAAAAGTGATGCCTTGTTTTTTCTTTTTTGAAATCCATTCGTCAAATCTCTTGTCAACAGTATATGCGAAAGGCTCGAGCACTTCTGACTCTCCAAGTTCAAATTTCAAAAGAGATACAATATCTGTAAGTAATTTATGAGGTCCAGCACCTCTTACTTTGGATTTTTCTAGTTTCTCATAAGCGGCCCATATTTTATCAGTTGTCAAATAATATGGTGGCTTTTCAATGGCTTCAGCAAGCTCTTTAATTGCATCATACGTTAAGAATCTAGTTGAGTAAGGATTGCTATAAATTATCTGAAGTGCAGTTAGCTCATCCTTATTTTCCTGAATGAAATTTTTGAAATCATTTACAATCTTTCGTGCCTTCTCTGCAGCAAGGTCATCAAAACCTGCAAACAATATTTCATCTTTACTGATGTTATCAATAATCTGCTCATTCTTCTTTTTTATCTCAATTATTTTGGACCTAAGTTTAGGATTATCAAAGGGCTTGCTTGCTTTATTTAGAAGTTCTTCTGAGGCCTTGTTTAGCTGCTCTTTTGTAGGCTCATTTGTATTGAACATCTTTTGTGCTGTTTCAATAGTCTTATCTGGGTCAACAGCATCAAGCAATTCATTTACTATCTGATTCATGTTCTTTCCGGCTATTCTTTCAATCTCCTGTTTTTCTTTTTCATTCATCTGTAAATCAATTTTAGCAAGCCTGCCTGCAAGAGATGTAATCATATTCTTGTCCTTTTTTCTTAGGGCCATCCCGGTAAGTAGCTTTTCTAGAGGGACATTTCTCATTCTTTCAAGAGGCATAGAATCAGTCTTATCTGTTTCACAGACCCCCACAGCATCAATTATCACAAATTGAGTTTTCTCACGTGCATCAGGTGTAACACTCATTAAGTCAGTTGGGGATATCACTCTTGTACCCCTTCCCTTCATCTGCTCAAAATAGACTCTTGATTTAACGTCCCTCATAAATATTAGGCATTCTAGAGGCTTGATATCCGTTCCAGTAGAAATCATATCTACAGTTACAGCAATTCTTGGATAGTAAGAATTTCTAAAGCTTGCAATCAGATCCTCAGGTTTCTCCCCCATTGTCCGGTAAGTTATTTTCTTACAGAATTCATCTCCTTCACCAAACTCTTCTCTTATAATATTTACAATGTCCTCAGCATGTGAATCGTCCTTTGCGAATACAAGTGTTTTGGGGACAGTTTTTCTTCCGGGGAATATCTCGCTAAACAACCTTTCTTTGAAGGTCTTTATTACTGTCCTTATTTGATCGGGTGAAACAACTGATCTATCAAGGTCCTTTCCTTCATATGTTAGAGGTTCATCAAGCGACTCCCATCTGACCTGTCTAGTCAATCTGTCTCTTTTATCAATGTAAAAGCCTGCCTCAACGGTACTTCCCCTCTCCGTTATCGCTGTATTTATTCTGTAAACGTCATAGCCTACATTTACACCATCAGCAACGGCCCGTTCGTGATTGTACTCCATCACAAGATTCTGATTGAAAAACCCTAGAGTCTGTTTTGAAGGGGTAGCAGTAAGACCAATGATAAATGCATCAAAATATTCCAATACTTGCCTCCATAGATTATAAATAGATCTGTGGCACTCATCTGTGATGATAAAATCAAAAGTCTCAATTGGAATAGCGGGATTATATTTAACTTCCACAGGCGCACTATCGTAGTCTTGATCAAATAACGATATTTCTTCTGCATCACTTTCCATCTCAAGTTGGCCGCTAAGCATTGAATAGACTCTTTGAATTGTAGTAATACAAACTCTGCTTGCAGGATCAATTACATTAGAGGA
>LNGD01000126.1 GCA_001587675.1 Candidatus Methanofastidiosum methylothiophilum | reverse complement strand
CTCAAGTACAATTCCTCTAGCCTGTGGGCTACCTTCCAAAGGATCCGATTTGACCTTTAAATCAAGCTCTCTTCTTTTATAATTCTTATCTTTCCATCTAAATTTCTTCCTTACGCCCTCAATCTTTCTCGCGGCATTTTTACCATGTGGTTTGCTCATATTTTCAGCCTCACATAATCATTATATCGTCAACATTATGGTGTCTCTTTAATAGGTTTTTGATTCGATCTATATTTTTGCCTTCTTTTCCGATGACAAGACCTTTATCTTTCTTATTAATATCAAGAACAGCTACCTTTTTACCATCTCTCCTCTCAGAAACATGAATACTTTTTACCTTAACAGGCCAGATAATATTCATAATAAATTTAACAGGATCCTCAGAATACTCAATTATATCTATTGACTTATTCAAAGTTTCTTTAACTTTCTGAGCATTGGCCCCATTTTTACCAATGGCTAGGCCCATGTCCCCTTCTTTAACAACGTAAACAATCTTATTTTTATTATCTTCAAAAATACAATCTTTAACTGTTGCACCGGTCATACTCTCAAAGAGTCCAATATATCTTATCTCGTCAGTTGCAAGTTTAACTCCCATAAACTTTACCTCCAGAAAGTATATTAGACTCTCCTGGAGACATTACTGCCATTACAGAAACGAGAAATGGCTTACCACAAACAGTACCAAGTTCGAGTGAAGTTCCACCAAACTCCAAAACAGGTATGCTTGAAACTTTTGAGTAGTATAAAATATCTTCTTTTATGCTTTTTGGGCAATTCTGCGTATAAATAAGCATCTTAGCATTTCCTGTTTTAAGAGCGTTAATGGATTTGTTAGTTCCAAGTATCACCTTTCCAGTATCTACTGTCCTTTTTATTTCTCTATTTATATCCATTGAATAACCTCCTTATTTTTTCATTATCAGTTTAACATTTCCTGTACCCAAGGGTATTGGTTGTCCGATGATAACGTTCTCCGTTACCCCTGATAAGGGATCTATCTCCCCAAACTTTGCAGCTTTCATGAGATGGTTCGTTGTTACTTCAAAGGAAGCCCTAGCAAGTATACTAGACTTCTCTCCACTTATTCCATGTCTTCCTATTTGCTTTATTTCACCCTCCATAGTCATTAAATCAGCAAGTAACATTATATGTCTTAAATCGACTTCTAGACCTTGTTCCTCAAGTGTCTTTTTTATTTCAACTACAATTGATCTCCTAGCTGCTTCGATTCCAAGTACTCTTTGAATTTCGTGGATATCGTTTGAAATTGATCTAGTTATATCAACTCCTGGTATTTTAAATGCTTCTCCTAAATTTGATCCTTCGGTATATATGACATATTCATCACCCTCTTTTTTAATGAGGGCTCTTTTCACATTTTTTATTCCTTTAAGCTGGTGGCTTCTTACACGATTAAAGAATTTTCTAAGTTCCATAAGAGAAACGTCACCGGCCTTCAAAGTTAAAAAGTTATCCTCATCTTCGATGTTCTCGACTTTCTTCAATTTATAAAGTTTTTCTTTAATGTCATTTATTGTAAGTCCTTGTTTTTCCATTTTATAGTTGTCAAGTTCTACTACTATTGACATGTTAATGACGTCAATTTTCATGCTCTTTGAAATACTCTCAATTGTAGTTCCTTCAATTTCTTTAACTATCTCTTCGGCCTTCTCCCTATTATCTCTTATTTCTTCATCTAGATAAATTCTCATAACCGGAGTATCTGGATCTTTTCTTGCATCTACTATTTCGATAATTCTTGGGAGACCTAGTGTAACGTTAATATCGGCAACACCGGCATAGTGGAAAGTATTAAGTGTCATCTGAGTTCCTGGCTCCCCAAGACTTTGTGCCGCAACTGTACCAACTGCTTCGCCGGGATCAACAAGAGAAGTTTCATACGCTTTGATACAGTCCTCAATAATAGAATCTACTTCTTTCTCAGAAAGGACGTATTTATCATTGGCCATGTATAGTTTATCTTTTAATTTATCAGAAATAAACTTAGTTAATTTATCTTGATATTTCTCTAGCTGACTATCAATATAAGCTGTATCTACCATGAAACCACCCTACTCCTTCCTTGAAGCAATTGTTTTGTGTATTACCCAGTCTATATCAACTGCTTCTCCGTATGAGCTCCTTGAAGGATCTACTCCATCTTCACCATAAACAAATTGGATGATATTATTACTGTTATCTCTAACGCTTCTATCTTTTTCAACTTTCAAATCTTGCAAGGCATTTATCAGCCTTCTCTGCATGTATCCAGATTGTGCTGTCCTAACTGCAGTATCTACAAGCCCTTCCCTTCCTCCCATTGAGTGGAAAAAGAATTCAGTTGGACTTAGACCTTTTCTGTAACTAGAACTAACAAATCCTCTTGCCTTAGCTGATCTATCGCCTGGCTTAAAGTGTGGTAAGCTCCTTTCTTGATAACCTCTGTGAAGTCTCTTACCTCTAACAGTCATCTGCCCTAAACATGCCGCCATCTGTGTTAAGTCAAGCATGTTTCCTTTTGCACCAGTCTTAGCCATTATGACTGCATGTCTCTTCATTCCAAGGTACTGCTCTGCAACTGCACCGGCATTATCTCTTGCTTTTGCAAGTTCGGCCATAATTCTGTTTTCTAATGTATCTTCAAGTGTTTGACCAGGCTGCTTTTCTAATTCTCCCCTCTGGTAAGCTTCAATGTTTTCAAGAACTTTTTTATGGGCGTTCTCTAATATTTCCTCAATTCTTTCAAGACCCTCTTCAGGTATGTCAACATCGTCAATTCCCGTTGTGAGCCCTACTTTCATGATTACTGAAATGATAAGTTTTGTGACAGAATCTAAGAATTCTCTTCCTTCGTCAGTTCCATAATCTTTTACTATTTTATCCAAAAGTTTACAGCTGGACCTAGCTTTAAATGCTGCTCCGTCAATTACCCCTTTTAGAAGCTTTCCTTCTTTAATAACTACATAATTATCATATTTACAGTTATCAAAATCACATTTTTCACATTTTCTGCATGCTTTTGCTCTGAATTCTACGCTCAAATCTTTTGGAAGTAAGACTTCAAATAGTTCTTTTCCAGTCCATGATTTTTTTTCATCGAATTGATCAAGAGACACTTTGTTTCCTAAAAGACCAGATTCGAAGAATTCTTCCTGAACTTCTTCAGCAGTAAATTCTGAGCCATCTCTTGTCATAAGATATGCGCCAGAAATATAATCTTGCATGCCACCAATAACAGGTTCTCCGAATCGTGGAGAGATAATATTCTCCTGGACTTTCATGATTATTCCAGCTTCACTTCTTGCCTCTTCGGTTTGAGGAAGATGTAAATTCATTTCATCTCCATCAAAGTCAGCATTGTAAGGCGGACAAACACAAAGATTTAATCTAAAAGTCTTGTAAGGCATTACTCTTACTTCATGGGCCATTATAGAAAGCCTATGTAGAGAAGGCTGTCTGTTGAAAAGAACTATATCTCCATCCCTTAACTGTCTTTCGACAATGAATCCAACATCAAGCTCTTCAGCTACATCTTCTTTTGTTGTATCAGTTATCTTTTTTCTCCTTCCGTCAGCCCTTATTACATAGTTAGCTCCAGGATTCTTATTTGGTCCATTTCTGACTATTTTTTTCATTTCTTCAAGATTATGAGGAGTTACTCTCTCTGGAACAGTAAGTTCGCATGCTACAAAGTCAGGGACACCTACCTCATTAATACTAATATAAGGATCAGGGGATACCACAGTTCTTGCAGAAAAATCAACTCTCTTACCAGATAAATTTGATCTGAATCTACCTTCTTTTCCAGAAAGTCTTTGAGAGATAGTTTTTAGAATTCTGCCTGACCTATGTCTTGCCGGAGGTATTCCCGATGTACTATTATTGAAGTAAGTTGTTACGTGGTATTGCAAAAGCTCCCATAAATCCTCAACAATCAACTGTGGTGCCCCTGCATCTATATTCTCTCTCAATCTCTGATTTATTCTTATTATATCAACGAGCTTGTGTGTTAAGTCATCTTCGCTTCTAACACTTGATTCAAGAGTGATTGAAGGTCTTACTGTAACTGGAGGAACAGGTAATACCGTCAATACCATCC
>LNGD01000125.1 GCA_001587675.1 Candidatus Methanofastidiosum methylothiophilum | reverse complement strand
GGTGTTGATCTAAATGAAGACAAGTGAATTTGAACAAGGAAGAAATATACTTATGGGGGTATCATTGTTTTTGATTTCCTTCCTATTGCTAAGAACAATGTACATATTTAGCGATTCAATTATTCCAGGAATGAGCCATCTCTATAATTTGTACAGCGGTAATATTGCACCAAACATAATTACTGTTATCCTCTTCGATTTCAGAGGATATGATACATTGGGTGAAACTTTCATCTTAATTACTGCCGTAATTACAACTACAATGGTCTTTGGATGGGGATCCATAAAAGAAGCCTTCAAGAAAAAAGAAAGTCTTACAATGACAGAAAAATCAACTGTCATTCAAAAATTAACAGCATTTCCAATGTCAATGTTACTTGTAGCATTTGGAGTTACAATAGTCCTCGGTGGGCATATTACTCCTGGAGGAGGTTTCCCAGGGGGTTCAGTCATTGCCACTGGATACTTCTTAAGCGTTGTAATATATGGTCTTAGGAAAACACCGTTTAGATTTACACACAAATTTTTAATTAATCTTTCAACTATCGGTGCACTTATATTCCTGTTAACTGGAGTTGTCGGATTAGTATTTTCAGCATACTACCATGGAACTGGATACTACCTTTACAATACTGGTGTTGATCCATATCAGATCATAAATATTGGAGCATTTGGATGGGACAATATTCTTGATTATCCAGATCCCACACATCCTGGAGTATTACCCTATCTTAACATTGGAGTAGGATTTAACGTACTTGCAGGTCTTTCTCTAATAGCAATGTTCTTTATGGAGGCGAAGAAAGATGAGTAGCGAAGCAGCAGCTCTTGGGCTTGCCAATCAATGGGGCCCTATTTTATTTGGTATAGTGTATGGGCTAATAATTGGATACAAAATTGACTCAGAAGAAATCAACAAAGCCAAGTATCCCATAATTTTAATCTCTGCATTATTGATTGCTATGGCGCTAGGAACTTATCCGGATTATCAATGGAAATTGTTTGATAAGGTAATCAGATTTTCTGAAGCCTTCTTTTCAACTATAATCGGGCTATTCATAATGATGCTGATAAGGAGGCAGTAAAATGTATATCACTACTGATAAATGCAATTTGAGCAAGAAATGTGTGGATGCATGCCCTACAAAGAGTATCCGAATAATACACGATAAAGCTTTCAGCTGTGTTACATGTGGCAAATGCATGGAAGTATGCCCAGTAGACGCCATTTTTAAAAACAGGTATGGTGGATATATTGTTGATAAGGAAAAGTGCATTGGCTGTTCTATATGTGAAAAGAACTGTCCCGTCAGCGTAATAAAAATGGTAAAGTACAAGGAAAAAAGAGTCCCTGAGGGAATATGTGCAATGTGCAACGTTTGCAGAGATGCATGTCCAACAGGTGCTAGAGTAAATGCTGAAGGAAAGCTTAGGTTTAATCTTGAAACATTGACCGTAGAAGAGGTGAAATGATAATGCCAAAGCAAAAAGAAAGAGATGGGGGCCCTATCCAAGCAAAAGGAAAAGCCAAACTCTTAAGCATATCTATAGATGAAAAGAGATGTGACAAAGGTGGCAGATGCACTTATTACTGTCCTGCAAAAGCTATAAAATATGAAGCTACTCCAGGAGTATGTACACATTGTGATGTGTGTATGGATGTTTGTCCAGTCGGCGCAATAAAAAATTCATTCATTGACTATGGAAAATGTGTTTCTTGTTATACATGTGTTAGAAAATGTATTAATAATGCCATTACAATAGAAAATCATAGGCCTAAAATAAACAAGGGCAAATCAGAAAGAAAATTGTATTACTGTAATCAGTGTGGGCTTTGTGTAGAAAAATGTCCAACAGAAGCCTTGAAGTGGGAAGGTGGGCGAATTAGATTTGATTCTATTAAGTGTATTAATTGTAATCTTTGTGTGAAAGCTTGTCCAACAAACATCAAACAAAGTGAAAGAGAAAAGATGTTCACAGGGCACTGTATATTATGTGGTATTTGCACAACAGTTTGTAAGAAAGATGCAATTAAACTAAACTACAGAGAATGGCAGGGAGAACACGAAGGATGTATTCAATGTGGTATCTGTAAGGAAGTATGCCCTACAAAATGCATTGAAGTAGATTTGAATGGATTTAGGGTAAATCTAGAGAAGTGTGTAATGTGTGAAACTTGTGGTGCATACTGTCCAATGAATTGCCTACCAAGAAAAACTAGGGATCATAAAGAAATTAAGGGTGGAAATCTCATCTATAATGAAGATTTATGTATAATGTGCGAGCAATGCGTTAAAATTTGTCCAGTCGATGCAATATCTGTCAAATCAAAAAAGCTTGTATTTGATATGAATAAATGTATCAAATGTGGTGCATGTGACAATATTTGTCCAGCATATGCAATTAATGTACAGACAGAGTTTGAGGACAAAACAATTAACGGGAGGTCTAAATAATGAAAAGTATTTTTTTAATATTCCTAAAGGGTATGTATGTTAATATCCTTAGAATACTTTTTGCCGCTGATCGAGTAACGAGCAAAGACATAAGAAATTCTATATTACAAGGAAAGGTCAAATATCCTCAGGCTATTAATGAAGAATCTTGCATTGGTTGTGGAGGCTGCGCTAATATTTGTCCAGTAGAAGCCATAACAATGATTCCTATTGAAAAACCAGTTGAAATTGTTAAAGGATACGTTAAAACTCAAATGCCAAAATACGATCCTTTGAAGTGTCTCTACTGTTTTTGGTGTCACGATAACTGCCCAATTTATGCATTCTATGGAAAGCCAGGTGCAATTCATCCAAGAGAAGTTGGTGAATTCAAGGCTAACCCTTCAAAACTCCTAGTTGAACCAATAAAATTGAAAGAGAACAAGATTAAGGAGATAGTTGATTATATGGCAAAGGATGCCTCAAAATATTTCGAGGAGTAGAGGTGTAAAAATGTTAAAGAAAATTTCCAGAAAAAATGCAATTCATGTCATGTTGTTTTATACAGGCGGATGCAATGGCTGCGATATAGAAATTGCAAATGCTGCTTGGTCTCCAAGATACGATCTTGAGCAGTACAAAGTTATCTTAACATGGAATCCAAGAGAAGCAGATGTTCTTGCTGTAACTGGGCCGGTATTAAGAAGAACAATTGAACCTTTAAAGAAAATATATGAGGCAATCCCTGAGCCAAAAATCGTCGCTGCAGTCGGTGCATGTGGAACTAGATGTGGCATATTCAAAGACTTTGGCGGAGAACTTGGGGATAGTGATGAAGTAGTCTGTAGAGTGGATGAGGTAATCCCTGTTGATGCTTACATTCCAGGCTGCCCTCCAAGGCCTGAAGATATAATTGCAGGTATAGCCGCAGGCATACCTTTACTACTGGAGAGGTGAGAATATGGGAGAAAAAGATAGAAAAGAAACAGCTGAAGTTGAAATTCCGGTAGGTCTTCTACACCCTGCAATGCTTGAACCTTTTAGAGTTAGATTTTTCGTTGAAGATGAATTAATCACTGACTGTGAAATTACACTTGATCCTTATCATAAAGGAATTGAAAGGATAATGGAAGGAATGCCCGTTGAAAAAGGACTAATAATCACTGAAAGAATTTGTGGTATATGTTCGCATATACATTTATGGAATGGTACAAGGGCCGTTGAAAGAGGGCTTAAAATAAAAGTTCCAGAAAGGGCAGATTCTATAAGAGTTATTATGGCTGAACTTGAAAGACTACACAGTCACTTGATTTTCCTAGCACATGCAATGGAAGTTTTAGGTCATGAAACAATGTGTATGAGGGCATTCACTTTGAGGGAAGACATAATGGACCTTCTCTACATCATATCTGGTAACAGAGTTCACTATGCTGTCCCTATACTTGGTGGAGTCAGACCAAGATGTGATATAGACGAATATAGACTTGAAGAATTAAAGACTAGATTATCTAAATTAAAACTTAAGATAGGTGATTACGCTAACAGAGTAATTAATGACTCTATGATAATGTCAAGAGTTAAAGGAACTGGTGTTCTTACAAAAGAAGAAGCAATTAAATATGCTACGCCAGGGCCAACAGGAAGAGCAAGCGGATTGGATGTAGACCTTCGAAAGAAGATGAAAGAATACAAGAACTATGACTTTGATGTTATTGT
>LNGD01000124.1 GCA_001587675.1 Candidatus Methanofastidiosum methylothiophilum | reverse complement strand
CAAAGTAGAATACACCACTTATGGGGCAAAATGCAAGCGCAAATAGCATGCCCAATAATAGACTGCCAATTAATCCTTTTTCAGATAAATATTCCTTAAGTTTACTTATTCTTTCACTACTTTTTCCAATACTAATCTTAAAAATATTTAGCATTAAGATACCAAAAATCAACATTAGTGGTCCTAATAGAAGTTTGCCATATTTTTGAAGCATCATTGATATTGAAAATGTACTAAGTCCAATCCATACTATTACTGCGGCTATACCTATGTATACAATCATTCTCCCAATAGTATAAATAATACCTACAAGTACTGTGTGTTTACTGTTGCCTATCTTTTTAGACGTATAGGCTATTGCAGTAATATTAGTCGCTAAAGGACATGGACTTATTGCAGTCATGAGCCCTATGAAGAAAGCGGCTATTAATGGAATATTGCTTCGGCCAAGTGTTTCAAACAAAGGCATTAAAGATATAGTAGTTCCTTGGATAAATAATAGGTATCCTGCCCCAATAATTAAGATAAATAAGGGGATTAATATTAAAAATTTGTTTGAATAATTAGTTTTTTGAGATATCACTTTCTGATCCTTAGAATTATCTATTGAATATGAATCCATAATAACTTTCTTTCTAGATTCAAATTCATCTTTGGAAATAGAATGGGAAAGATATAACTTTGTCAACTGTTGTATTTTATCATCCAATATCTTATCATTATTAGACTGATTCATGCTACACCACCAATAAAAAAGAGAGAATTATATTTTGGAAAGATCTCCTTTAAGTCTCATGTCAACAAGTTGTTTCATATAGCTCATGAAATTGTCCTTATTTTCAATTCGGTACCAAACACCATAGTTTTCTTCAATGTAAAGATGGCCCTGGTCATCGTAGACCCCAATGCAAAGTGCAGACCCTGGAGGCCTGTATAGTAAGACAAGCTCTTGATTTTCAGGAAGTTCATAGTTAACATGTCTAAAGGTAATTCTTCCATTGCTTAATTCCTTTGAATAGTATTTTTTCATAGTTTCTTCTGCATATTCCCCCAAAGTTTTACAGCTATAACATTGGACTTTCGGGTGAAAGTGAAGAATTTCTAATTTTAAGACATTAACTTTTTCAGGAACTGTGTTAGTTGTTTGTTGAGTTGGAGTTGTAGGCGTATATGTTGTTTGTTGATCTGCTTTATTACTGACACATGCAGGGAATATCAGTAAAGTCGAAATTAAAAGAAGGGCAACTAGAATTTTTTTCATTAAAAATCACCCCTATTTATACAAGGAAGTATAAACATATAATCAGTTGTTGATAATTTATTTATAAGTGTTTTGGTATTCAATTATATATTCAGAATAGCAACAATGAATACATATTCATACAATAAAGAATAATTATTCGAAACTTTTATATATTAATAAAGATATAAACATATAACTATATTTAAATAAGGTTATATTTGAGGTTATGCCATGTTACCAAAAAATAAATTGATATATTTGATTATTGTTAGTGTGTTTATAATATCGTTAGTTAACGTTAACTACTATTATGGCTCTGAAGAAGATAAAAACAATTCTAAAAAAATTCATATTAAATTCTTTTATGAGGAAGGGTGTGAGTATTGTAAAGAAGGAAAAGAGTATATGTACAATTTAATTAAAGAGAAAAGTTACAATGTAGAAGTTCAAGAAATAAATGTTTATAGTTCAGAAGGCTGGAATCAATTCAAGGACGCAGGTTTTACTTATGTTCCGGCCATTATTTTGTGCGATAAAATAAAGTTGGAAAATAAGGCTGTTATAGTACAATATCTAGATTCTATGATTATTAGTTGTATTGAATCCTCTTCTACAGATCTAATACCAACTGAAGAAATTCCAGAACAAGAAAGCAAAGATGATATGCCTAAAGAAGAGATAGTAAAAAGCGGAAGTAGTATATCTCCAATTGCTGCACTTGCCGCAGGATTCTTTTCAAGTCTTTCTCCCTGCTTACTTGCAGTCTTATCTTTTATAATTGCTTATACTGCTGGAGGTGGGAATAAATCTATGACCATTCTCTTGAAATCAATATTCTTTGGACTTGGAATTACAGGTTCCTATATGGTGATGGCTGTCGCCTTCCTTAAAGCTGGAGCTACAATGCCAGACAACTTAAGATTCTTTTTGGCCTTAGTTGGTGCATGGGTTACATTCTTTTTAGGATTAAATCTAATTAATACGGGTTTGCATATAGTAAATCTTCCGATATCAAAAAAGAATTTTGCACAAAAAATGACAAATAAACTTGTAATGTCTTACGGACTTATTGGTGTTTTTATTCTTGGAATGATTTTTGCTGTTATTAATCTACCTTGCGCTGCAATAATATTGCCAATATTAATTGATGAGGCTATTTATGGCACGACTTACACTGCAACTCTAAAAGTATTGTTGTATGGAGTTGGTATTCTCATACCGTTCATTATAATAGGAGGTGTGGGTGCATTTGCAAAGAATATAGCTCGTGATATGAGATGGAATCCAGCAGTCAGATTCTTTGGATGGGTTGTAATGGGAGGGGTAGTTGTTGCAGTATCTTTTTACTTAGTATACCAAGGATTCAGCCTTTTACAAGAGTTATCGATAAAGTATGTATGGTATACTATAATAGGGTATGGCGCTATAGTTTTGTTTTCTGTTTTTGCATTTATAAAATGGAGAAATAAGAAAGTAGAGGAATCTAAATGAAAGCATTGTATGTGTGTTTTGGATGTCTTTCCAATACAGGAAGACTTACGGGATTAGCAGGTCTAAAGGCAGTTGAAAAGATAGGGCTAGACAAAGCGAATATATTTTGCTTACCTGGATTGGCTGTTAACGTTCCTAATACCATAGAAAAGGCAAAGAGTGCAGAGAAAATAATTTGTGTTGATGGATGCGCAATGGAATGTGCAAAAAAAGTTGTTGAGTTTGCAGGTTTCAAATGTGACAAATCAATACAATTAGTCCGAGACTTAGAAATAACTAAAAGTAAACCTTTAGATTACACAGAGAAGGATCTAGACAGAGTAACAAACTATATTGTTGAATCACTAAATAGAATTTAATCAAATAAAAGGAGGAATATAAATGAAAGTAAAAATAATGGGTAGTGGGTGCCCAACTTGCAAGGCCTTATATGAAAAAGTAAAGAAATTAGCAGAAGAAGGAAAAATAGAAGCTACAGTAGAGTACAGCTCAGACATAAATGAGCTTATTAACGAAGGCGTTATGGGAAGCCCTGCTATAATGATTGATGGAAAAATAGTAAAAGTAGGCAAGGTCTCTGATGAGCAACTTTATAAAATTCTAGGGATAAACTAATAAATTATACGAGTAATTCTAGAAAGAGGATATTATGAACAAAATATTGATTTTAGGATTAACATTGTTTTTTGTATTTTTAATTTTAGGATTTTCAGGTTGTGCAGAAAAGACAATAACGCCTACTGACACTCCAATGGATACAACAAACCAAAATATTAAAGAGGAAGTTAAAACTTTGGAAAAAACTTCACCTGAAGAAGAAATAATAGTTCCAATTGAAGAAAAAGAAATTCCTAAAACTTCTAATTTGGCAAAAGTTAACATCCCTGCCGAACTTGAAAAGGGAGCATTATTATATACGGTTAATGGAAATGTATTTTCCTACAAATTTCAAGTTATGTACAAAGACGAAGATGGGGATATGCCAATATATATGTTCGTCTATATTAATGGATCTAGGAAAGAAATGACAAAGGCTAATGCAAGTCAAATTGATCCTAAAGAAGGGATTTTATATATATTGCCTATGAGTGGTGATGAACTATATGAAATAGCGCCTAAGGCTAAAGAGTGGAATATCTCATACTGGTTTAGGACAAACGATGGGTATGGAGTAGTTGAAACAAATAAGATGAATTCCTTTGTAATGGACTTTGAGGCTATGGGGCTTAGTATGGAAGGAGGAGCTGGAAACGCCCCTTGTAATTGTGGACATTAAATCTAATTACTTTTTTAATTTGCAATCTGGTACTATTCCGCAGAAAAGCAATAAATTTAGGGAGATTTTTTAATGAAAGGAAATGTGTAATCTGCTAAAAATTTCGCCTAACTTTAAATCATGATTTTTCTAATATTGACATGAAGCTAGACAATGAAAAGGCAAAAACAATAGTGATGC
>LNGD01000123.1 GCA_001587675.1 Candidatus Methanofastidiosum methylothiophilum | reverse complement strand
ATTCGAACCCGAGTTGCGAGCTTGGCAAGCTCGCGTGCTAACCACTACACTACAACCGCATTGCTAAGAGTATTTTTCTACTTCTAAAAAATATATATAAAGTTTTTGGTTATCTATCGTTAAATCTAGGCAAAAACTTTTATTGATTTATTTAGTAAATTGTTCGTGGAAACTACTTTCGTACTATTAAGGGCAGAATCTTTTGATAAAATTTTAACATCTCTCTCAGATATGAAGAGATACGGAGATTTAAAAATAATTGGAAAACCAAAAGTTATTAATGAAGAATTTGCAGAAACTATCCTGAAAAAAACTTTAAAGGAAGAAGTGAAAATAAAATTTAATGCCAATGTCATTGCATCCGTTGAAGGTGAGGGGGGTTTAATAATTGATAGATTGAGAAAAATTCATCCACCTGCCCATATGATAGCTATTACTAATAAGAATGAATTGTATTTCCTTGTCCAAAAATCTCTTAAAGATTTCGAATTTCTAAAAGGATATACAAAACCTAAGGTGAAATTATGAAAGTAATTGCATCTGGGACTTTTGATAGGTTTCATGAAGGCCATAAACATTTCCTTAAATCAGCATTTAATATTGGTTATGTATATATTGGTCTTACTTCAGATTCTATGATTAAAAATAAACCATATGCCGAAAGTATTCAAAAATACTCTACAAGAAAAGAGATACTTGTCCAATATCTTTTATCTGAAGGAAAGAAAATAAACAATGATTATGAAATCATTGAAATAAATGATAAATATGGCTTTGCCGTTGATTCAATGGATGCAGATGCTATAGTTGTAACTTCGGATACAATTGAGGCAGCTGAAGAAATTAATGAAGCAAGGGCTGAATATGGGATTTATCCATTAAAAATAATTGAAATAGATTTAATACTAAAAGATAATAAAAAAATTTCTTCTAGAGATTTAAGAAAAGAAGAAAATTATTAATCTTTTCTCCAGAAATCTCCTTTATAAGCATTAGTTGCAGGGCATCCAAGACATCTACCGGATTTATAGTAGGGACATCCTTCACAATCTAGGTCACATCCTCTTTCTCCCTCTAAAGTTATTTTAACAGGCATAACTAGATCTTTTACAGGACTAACAATAATATTAAAATCAACTTCTTTTACATCGGGATTTAATCTTAGATGGTAATCTATAATAGATTCAAGAGTAGCTATATTCTCTCCCATAAACAAAAGAGTCATATTATATCTTCCTGAAACCATCAAGGCATTAATGAAGAATGGGCATTTTGAGAAAGTATCAATAATGTTTTGTGAATTCTTTGCCGCAATCTCAACTTTAGCTAGAAAAAGATTTACTTTTTTGAAGTTCATACCTACAATGTGTGATAATATACCCCTATCTTTTAATTTTTTTATTCTCATTCCAACTGAAGGTTGTGAAAGACCAATGATCTCGGCTATCTCACTCTGAGATATTTCTGGATTTTTTTGAAAAAGAGTTATTATTTGTCTATCTTTTTCATCAAGTCGAACATTACTATTCATATATTCACCTTATGTTATAAGATATACTTATATACTAATAAATCTTTCTATACAATACATTAATATTTATATTGACTTATATCTTATTTGAGCATAACTATATAAAAATGTATGCTTAATTAAGTAGAGGCGTGTTTAATGACTAATGTCTTGAGATTTGGTGTTTCAATTCCACCCGACCTTTTAGATAAGTTTGATATGATAATTAAATCTGAAGGATACGATAGTAGGTCTGAGGCTATCCGTGATATGATTAGAGGTTATATTGTCAAACGTCAGTGGATTTCTGGAGAAGAAGATGCAGTATGTACAATATCTCTTGTTTATGATCATACTAAAAGGGGAATTGCGGAGAAAATAACAGATGTTGAGCACCACCATATAAAAGAAATAGTAACAACTTCACATGTTCATCTTGATGAAGAAAATTGTCTTGAGGTCATAATAATAAAAGGAAACAGTGAAAAAATACGTGACTTCGCTAGATACCTCCTATCTATTAAAGGTATTAAACATGGAGATTTTATTATTGTTTCAACGGGAAAAGGAATTGAATAGTTGATTATATGAAAAAATTTATAGCGCTTACTGTCATAATTTCATTATTAATAGTTCTTGGTACCTCAGAGCTTTTCAACAAAGCAGAGATTAATGGAACCTACGTGTTATTCACTGTCGACACTGAATATGATTTTCCTCCAGTACTTAATACTGAAAAAGGACTTGACGAGGGTATACCTATTCTTCTTTCCATTTTTGAAGAACACGGTGTTAAAGCAACTTTTCTTGTTACAGGTGAAGTAGCAGACAATAGACCAGACATTCTCAAAGAAATATACCTAAAAGGTCATGAAGTTGGTTCTCATAGCTATCATCATAAATCAATAAAAAGTCAGACAAAATTTGAGATTGAAAATGAAGTTACTTTAGCTACAAAAGCGATAGAAAAAGCAATAGGGAAAAAACCAGTTTCATTCAGGGCTCCTGGGCATAGTGCATGTAACGATTTAATGGAAATACTGCAAGAGGAAGGATACCTTGTTGAGGCTTCAGCAGATAAAATTAACTCATATCCTTACCATCCAAGTGAATCTAATTGGAACACGGAAGGAAACATGAGCATTCTTAGAGTCCCTATATCACATACCCCTTCATACTTTTACCCACCGACTACTTATAATAGAAAATGGATAGATTGCTTTAACAATGCCGTAGCTAATCAGTCAGATAAAGATTTGAAAATAATTGTTATAGGTCTTCATCCTTGGGAATTAGTTCAGATAGAGGCGCCTGAAGAATATCAGAGTTATGTAAGGGCTTGTGGGACTTATACAATTGATAATTTGACTTCCTTATTAAATTATCTTGACGATCAGAATGTTACATATGTTACTATGGAAGAGATGTATCATATCCTTGAAAATTGATTAAATAGCACCGTTTCTAAGTTTTTCTTCAACTTCTTGAATTTCTTTTATTCTTCTTTCTCCATAGATCTCTTTAATGTATTCTTTAGTTTCTTTTGGTACTTTATTTTCCCAATTTTCTCCTTTAGAGATAAGCTTCCGAATATAAGTTCCATTTAATTCTTCTTTTTCAAAGAAACTTACTTCAGCTACTTCATAGCCTCTCTTTTCCCATAGGAGTTTTACAAGTTTATTATTAGAATACACCGTTTCAAATTTAGGAAAAGTTTCTATAATATTCTCTACCCAGAGAATATTACTATCGATATTTTGGCTTGATAAGATTATTACTTTGTTTCTCAGATTTTTAATAGACCTAAGAATCATCTCTATACGTTCTCCACAGGAGAATGGATTATTGATTGTATAAGAAAATTGTGAGGCAGCTACACAAACAATCAATTCATCTTCTTTTTTTAGAATTTCCTTTATAGCATGATAATGGCCATTATGAAATGGCTGGAACCTACCTATAAAAAGTGCTCTTTTCATTAAATCACTTTAAACTTTCAAAAAGCGATGCAATCATAATGGGTAATATAACTGTGGCATCACCTTCAATTGTAATAAAATCAGCATCTTCTTTTACTTTCCCCCATGAAATAGCTTCTCTTATTCTTGCACCTGACAGTGAGCCATCCCATTCTGGTGCGGTAGTAATATAAATAGCATAGTCTAGGCCACCCCTAAATTGATTCCACCAAATAGTATGGTGTTTGGATATCCCACCTCCTATCATAAATGCACCTGTTTTATCCGCAGAATAAATGAAATCACTTAGAAGTTCTTCATCTTTCATTATATTAACATTGAAATCTTTGTGCCCATCTTGCCAGAAATAATAAATTTGCCATCCCCATGAACCATCCAAAGGCCCAGGAATTACCATAGGTATTTTATTCTTGTAACACCAATATGTTATTGAGTCCTCTTTGTTTTTTTCTTTTTCAAGAATTTTACCAAATTCCCAGATTAATTCATGGGTTGATATATCCCTTATTCCTTTTTCATAGAGGTCAACCATAATTTTTCTAACTTTTTCTTCTAAAATTTCTGAATATGATTCATTTGGAATAAGTACGTTGCCTTCTCTATTAACTCCCTCTTTGTGTAGTTTTCTATCGTCCATTTCAAATGAACCATGGTAATAATCACGATAAATTCTAGCAATATCATGGTCTAAAGTTCCTGTAGTTGTAATAATTAAATCAAAAAGATTTCTTTTTATCAATTCCATTA
>LNGD01000122.1 GCA_001587675.1 Candidatus Methanofastidiosum methylothiophilum | reverse complement strand
TGTACTCAATGGGTATTGGAGTTGCATTTTTTTCAAGCGTATTTGGTACCTTTAATATTTTACTAGGTAGTGAATTCATGTTCTATGAAGCTGCAGTAATGCTTGCAACATTTCTTACCTTTGGTAGATTTCTCGAAGAGCGAGCAAAGGGAAAGACATCTGAATCTATAAAGAGGCTAATGGGATTACAAGCAAAAAATGCCACAGTTATACGCAATGGAAAAGAAATAGAAATTCCAATAGAAGAAGTTGTGGTTGGGGATATAGTCATAGTTAAACCTGGAGAAAAAATACCTGTGGATGGAGAAGTTATTTCGGGACAGAGTTACGTTGACGAATCAATGATTTCGGGAGAACCCATACCTATTCTTAAAGAAAAAGCAAGTAAAGTAATTGGAGCGACTATTAATAAAAACAGTGTGATTAATTTTAGAGCGACGAAAGTTGGCAAGGATACAGTATTATCTCAAATTATAAAACTCGTTGAAGAGGCTCAAGGATCAAAACCCGAAATACAAAAGATAGCTGATAAGGCGGTAAGTTATTTTATACCAACAGTGCTAGCAATTGCTGCAATCTCATTTATATCATGGTATTTTATATTCGGTAGTACTTTCCTTTTTGCTATCACAAGCTTGATATCGATTCTTGTAATAGCGTGTCCTTGTGCATTGGGACTTGCAACGCCAACTGCTGTGACCGTAGGAATAGGAAAAGGTGCAGATCTTGGTATACTTATTAAGAACGGCGATGCTCTACAAATATCTGAAAAACTAACAGCTGTTTTATTCGACAAAACTGGAACTTTGACAAATGGTACACCAGAAGTTACAGAAATAATTCCATTTGGAGTTTCTGAAAAAGAACTTATTAGAATAGCCGGAAGTGTTGAAAAAAATTCAGATCATCCTCTGGCAAATGCAATAGTAAGAAAATCTGAAGAGTTAAAAGTTGAGCTTACCAACAGTTCAGATTTTGACACTTTTGGGGGAAAAGGAGTTAAAGCAAATATTTCTGGAAAGGAAATTATAATAGGAAATAGAGCACTTTTAAACGAGAGGAAAATAAATATCGAAAAGGATATAGATATAAAAATAACTAAACTAGAAAACGAAGGAAAAACTGCAATTCTTATAGCCTCCGACAAGAAATTATTAGGCATAGTTGGTATTTCTGATACATTGAAAGAAACTTCTAAAGATTCAATAAAACAATTAATGAAAAATGGCCTAAAAGTATACATGATAACGGGAGATAATAAAAGAACGGCCTCTGCAATTGGAAATATTTTGGGGATAAAAAATATTATTGCAGAAGTGCTACCTGAAGATAAAGCTAATGAAGTTAAGAGACTTCAAAAGAACGGAGAAGTTGTTGCATTTGTAGGTGATGGAATAAATGACGCACCAGCTCTTGCCCAGGCAGATGTAGGAATTGCAATTGGAAGTGGAACAGATGTTGCGATGGAAAGTGGGGACATAGTTCTCGTAAAAAGTGATATAATGGATGTTGTTTCAGCTATTGAATTAAGTAAAAAAGTTATGCAAAGAATAAAACAAAACATTTTCTGGGCTTTTGCATACAATACTGCACTTATTCCAGTTGCCGCAGGTATTTTATACCCATCGTTTGGTATTTCACTAAGGCCAGAATTCGCAGGTTTTGCCATGGCAATGAGTTCAGTGACAGTCGTAACTTTATCATTAATGTTGAAAAAGTTTAATCCTAAAAAAATTGAGAGGTGATATTTTGGCGATTGATCCTGTTTGTAAAATGACAGTTGATGAAAAAACTGCAAAGTTTAAGAGTGATTACAAAGGCAAAACATATTACTTCTGTGCACCAGGCTGTAAAAAAGTATTTGACCAAAGTCCAGATAAATATCTAAAATAGATAACCAAAAGTTTTATAAGCATTTATAAAAATGGTTTGTTAGGCCCCGTTAGTCTAGTCCGGTCAAGAATGCGGCCCTTTCGAGGCCGTGGCACGGGTTCAAATCCCGTACGGGGCACTTATACCTTTCTATTTTTATTAATTGTTTACTTTAAAAATATAAAAATAAATTTATTTTTAAGAATAAGCTATTAAAGTTACTCCCATTGATTTCTCGACTTCTTTTAATTTGACTATATCTTTATCTTCCATTTTTGCGTAGTTTGGCAGTTTTTCATAAGCCAATAACACTAACCCAAGTTCATTCTCCAATGTTTTTATTTTATCAAGAGTTTTATTATCAATTTTGGCATAATCTGGACATAGTTTCATAATTTCACCTAAAATAATAAAACTAGATAATATAAATCATTTTTGATGGATGGCTTACCCATCCTCATATCTTTCCCTCAAGCCAGCCTATTTTAATTCCTTCATTGGACTCAAATTCAGGGATGTATGGTTTAATATCAAGTACAGGGGTTCCCTCTATCATATCTATTCCCCTAATGTGTAATATATTGTTATCTATTCTTATTAGTTTAACAACTGATAATCCAAGGAAATTAGGTCTGTGAGGGGATCTTGTAGCAAAAACTCCTCTAAGATAGGAATCCAAAAATGGCTTAACAGTAAGATGGCTGTATTCGGATTTATGAAAATAAAAAATTAGAATTATATGAGAAAATCCTTCTAGATCTTTTAGTCCATCTTTGTATTCTGGAAATATCTCAACTGTACCAGTATAATCCATTCCGTCAGTTGAATCTTTTGGTACTCCAGACGGTTCTCTAAAAGGTGAATGGACAATTCCTATTGGTTTTAAGTTTATTTCATTCATAAATAATTGTAAGAAAATCAAATATATATCTATTATTATAAAAATACTTTTAAGAAATGTCAATAAATAATTTTTATGAAAGCAATAATAAAACTTGATAAAGAAAACATAGAACGCATTTATGAAATATATACTTGGAAAACGGATGTTAATTCTCTCCAATTCGTTATATCGGAAAATGACAAAAAAGAGGGTGTATCTGGAGTTATTACAATAATGATGGAAGGAAATGACATGGATCTTTTCAAGAGACTCATGTATGGGCCTAGAAGAATGGGAATAGATGGTGAAATAGACAGAATAATAGAATCACAAAGAAAGAAATAGATTTAACTTCTTAATATAATTATAATTTTTTATTCGGTTAAGAATAACAGCCCAATAGATATTTAAAGAGGATTATTTTCCATTTTTAAAGGTGTTCTGATGTCAACATTAAATGTTGAGAAGACTCTAAAAAAGATAGAAGATTTCTATGGAGAAGTGCCATTTATCTTAAGAGAGATCTCGAGAGACGAAAAGGATTTTGTTACTTCAGTACAGAAACTTTTTCATCTTATGGGCACAAATAAAGTTTTTTCGCCCAAAGAAACTGAATTATTTGCAATTGCAGGTGCTGTTGGAAACAACGGCAGCCACTGCCTTGCATTTCATCTTAAACAAGCTATTAAATTCGGGGCAACAGAAGAAGAATTATTCCAAGTAATTTTGATAGCCTCGCTTATGAGTGAGTCTTCATCGCTTGCAATTGGTCTTAGGAAATTGAAGGAGGCCCAAATATGAAAGAAGAGCTATTAAAAAAGATAAAAGAGAAGTATGGAGAAATACCATTTGTAACTCAAGAACTATCAAAGGATGAGGAATATTTTGTTCCAAGGACTAAAAGAGTAATTCATCTAATGGGAGGAAGCGCACTAGATACTAAAACTGCAGAGTTAGTCGCTGTAGCGGCTGCAACAGCATTAAAAACACCATTCTGTCTTGATGTTCATATAAGGAATTCGATAAATGCGGGAGCAACTGTTGATGAACTTTTCAATGTAATAGAAATAGCTGCATTAATTTCGGAATCCTCGGCACTTGGAATGTCCTTAAGAGAATATCGAAAAGTTTTGGATGCAATGGAGGGTTAAATCCCTCTTTCTTTACAAAAAGCTTTGATTAAATCATTTAGGTTTGGTTTGCCAATTTCTTCTATGGAATACTTTACCCTAACAAGTGGTTTATTTATTTTTATCAATCTACCAATATCAATAGGCGTACCTACAATAACTGTATCACAGGGGACATTATTTATAGTAGTTTCTAGTTCCTTGACCTGTTCCTTGCTATACCCCATAGCAGGTAATACCGCCCCAAGTTGAGTGAACTTATCAAATATTTCTTTTATGCTATTAACTGCCCAAGGTCTTGGATCTAGAATCTCTTTTGCATTGAATTTCTTTGCAGCAACTGTTCCTGCCCCAAAACTCATGTTTCCATGTGTAAGTGTTGGGCCATCTTCAACAACCAACACTTTTTTCCCTTCAATTAGATTTTTATCT
>LNGD01000121.1 GCA_001587675.1 Candidatus Methanofastidiosum methylothiophilum | reverse complement strand
CAATATGGCTCGACCACATTTAGAAAAATGAGTGAAGTTGTAGCATCTCTTTTATTCTTTTTAGCCTTTTATGCCCATTATCGGAAAAGGAATAAATTTGACAAAAAACTTTTTCATTATTTAACTATCTCCATAGGTTTTATGATAGCTACAGAGGCTTTCTTTATCTTTGATATTCAAACATACGATATAACTAGGATTTTAGTTCCATATCTTAAGGCCATATCTTTTTATATTTTGTACAAAGCCCTAGTTGAGTACAATCTTGAGAAACCCTATTCATTGCTATTCAAAGAGTTAAAGGAGAGTGAAGAGAAATACAGGCTGATTGTTGACAATACCAGCGATTTAGTCTTTTTGATAGATTTAGAAGGCAATTTCCTTTTCATGAATAAGGGCATTGAGAAGCATACTGGTTTCAGAGAATCGGAAATTGTTGGAAAAAATATAAGGGACTTCCTTTCTCCAAAATCCTACCATGAAGCCATGAATAGAATACAGCTCAGGCTCAAAGGTTTAGTGGAGCTACCAAAATACGAAGTTGAAATAATATCTAAAAATAAAGAAATTATAATCTTTGAACTTAATACCTCTCCGATTTATAATAATGGAAAGCTAGAATCAATTTTGATAGTTGCAAGGGACGTCTCAGAAAGGAAGAGGAATGAAGAAAAAATTAATAATCTAAACGAAACAATAAAAATTCTAAATAAAATACTAAGGCATGACATATTAAACGATCTGACGCTTCTTCTAAACATTGTTGATTCGTGTAAAGATGGCGATGAGGTAATGAAAAAAAGAGTCTTTTCTACAATAAATAAAAGTGTAAGTCTAATTGAAAGAATGAGGGAGCTTGAGCAAGCCGTCACATCTGGGGACGGCCTTAGACAATGTAAGGTGATTGATTTCGTTGATCTTGTTACAAGGCACCACCCCGAAGTTGAATTCACGATCAAGGGGGATTGTACTATTATGGCAGACGATGCCCTTATCTCCGTTATAGAAAACCTTGTCAGCAACGCCATAATGCACGGCAAAACTAAAAAGATTAATGCCATCTTAAAAGACCAAGAGAAGTATTGTGAAATTAGAATAGCTGATTATGGGATTGGGATACCCAATCATATAAAGGATAAAATATTCGAAGAAGGATTCAGCTATGGCGAAAGTAAAAGCAGCGGTCTTGGATTATTTATCGTTAAGAAAGTAATTGAAAGATACGGCGGAGAAATTAGAGTTGAGGACAACAAGCCAAAAGGATCAGTATTTATAATAAAATTAAAAAAGAATTAATTTCATTATTGCGAAAATCTCAATGCCACCATAAACTTTTAATACTTGTTTGTTTCTATATCAAGATTAGCTATTATTTCTAATTGCAATGATGTGATTTTCATGAATAAAGGATTGAGTCATAGTAATTTTAACATATACAAACTTATTGTAGAGAATTCCTCTCATGGAATAGTATTAATGGACGATAATTCTAAATTTATAGATGCAAATCCTGTAGCCTGTAAGATCTTAGGCTATCCGAAAGGCGAATTATTGAAAATGGAAATGGAAGAAATCATTCCGCTAAATAATATTGAAGTTGGAGTGAAATCATGGCAGGAAATTCTAAATAAAGGAACTCAGAAAGGAGAGTGCCGATTTTTAAGAAAAAATGGCAATAATATTATTATCGAATATGTAGCAATTGCCAATATTATGCCTGGCTTACATCTTTTTAGTATTAATGATATAACAGAACGCAAAAAAGTTGAAGATAAACTTAAGGAAGCTCTAACAATTATTAATAAGAGCCACTCCGTAGCCTTCACATGGAAGAATGCAGAAGGCTGGCCAGTTGAATTTGTTTCAGAAAATGTTGAAAAACTTTTTGGATATAACGTTGAAGACTTTACTTTTGGGAAAGTTTCTTTTTCTGGATGCATACATCCTGATGATCTTAAAAGAGTTGCCAATGAAGTTGAAAAATATAGCAATGAAAAAGGAATAATTGAATTTATACATGACCCCTATCGTATTATTACAAAAGACGGAGCGATTAAATTCGTGAGCGATTGGACCTTCATTGTCAGGAATTTAGAAGGAAATATTACTCATTACAAAGGCATCGTTGAAGATATAACTGAAAGAAAAAAAGCTGAAGATCGTTTAAAGTCTACAAATAAACAACTTGAAGACATAATAGAATTCTTACCTGATGCAACATTTATCATTGACAACGACAAAAAAATCATAGCTTGGAATCGCGCAATGGAACAAATGACGGGAATTCCAAAAATAGAAATTTTAGGAAAGGATCGTTCTTATGGGGCAGTTCCTTTTTATGGAAGGCAGAGGCCCTATTTAATAGATCTCATCTTCAAACCTGACTCAGATATTTCTTCTAAATATGATTTTGTAAAGCGGAAAGGAAAGGCATTGTATGTTGAAGTTTTTACGCCTGCCATTTACAATGGCAAAGGGGCTTACATGTGGGCAATAGCTTCGCCACTTTTTGATGCTGAAGGTAATGTAATTGGAGCAATAGAATCAATTCGTGATATCAATGAATTCAAAACGACAGAAAAGGCGTTAAGAGAAAGTGAAGAGAAATATCGTACACTGTTTGAAGACTCAAAAAACCCAATATGGACAACAAGTCAAGAAGGGATTATACTTGATGCCAATCAAGCAGCGGCAGAACTTCTTGGTTATACGAAAGATGAGTTGATTGGGATTGATGTAAATTATCTTTACGTTGATCCCAACCACAGGAGAATATTTCAAGCTGAGATTGAGGAAAAAGGATTTGTCAAAAATTTCCAGTCACAATGGAAAACAAAAGATGGGCGCCAGTTAGATCTTTTATTCGACTTCACCCTTTGGAAGGGCAGCGATGGAAACATTATAGGGTACAGAGGGATAGCAGAAGATGTCACTCTAATTAATAGATCTCAAAAGCAATTAGGAGAAAATCTAGAGTACTTTGCACACCTCGTAGACCATATAAGAAATCCATTAACAATTATTTGTGGATTTGCACAAGTCGAAATTGAAAATGAAAAAACAAAAAACCGTTTTTTGAAGCAAATAGCCAGAATTGAAGAAATAATAAAGCAATTAGATCAAGGCTGGATGGATACAGAGGACACAAGGAGATTTATGAAGAGGTATATGTGATAATTGTTTATGGGCATTAAAGCGGGCATACCTTTACACACATGCCACAGCGCAAACCGCCAAGCTCGCCGAACATATATTCCCTGCATTTCCTTCGGTCGATTTTCCCATCTATAGAAAAAGCAGAAACAGGGCATATCTCAACGCACTCGTAACAGTCTTTGCATTTGTCTGAGATTAAACTTTTAGATTGGCCGTCTGCATCAATTTTGGCATCAGTTAAAATTGCGGCCATCCTTATTCTTGAACCGAATTTATCTGTTATTATAAGATGATTTTTCCCATATGATCCTATTCCAGATAGATAACATGCGTACTTCATTGAAAAATTTGCCTTGAGCGTTTCTTTATTTGCATACCAATACCCAAATTCACTTCCTTCAGAAGGGGCAAGAGTTGCACTATACCCCCTTTCCTCTGCTAGCTTTGCCAGTCTAAAACCGGCAATTCTCAAAGTGGCAGTCGCAGCTAGAAGCGTATTTGTGTACTCTGCTCGGCCTTTTGGCAATGATTCATATGCGCCTTTTGGGATTGATACGCCAAATACAATTATGCTGTTGCAGTTTTCCATTACATCCTGCGGCTTATTCCCAACATAGTCTCGATTCAAATATCCCTTGGCATCTGCTACGCCGATGAAGTCTAAATCCAATTTGTTGGCAGCAGTGAGTATCTCTGCCTTGAGATTATAATTTTTCATGCGCTTCCTCCATTAAATAAAATAAAAAAAATAAATTTATAATCCTGCCCTTTGGACTATGGTGTTAGCCACCATATCTGCATTAAGAAATGGAAAGTCACTGGCCTTTAATAGTTTTCCCGCTTCCCCGGCGGTCACCTCAATGTTTCCAGATTTGCATTTAGTGTCTGCACCATGTGGAAAAGCCGCAATGAGTTTTTCTGGAGTATCTATTGGGAACTTAGCGTTTTTCAGGACAGATGAAATTTGCAGTCTGATCTCATTTTTTGCATCCATTTATCCACCTCCAACAATTAGAATTACTTTAGTCATATTTATATATTTTTTTGTCATAAAAATATACTAAATATACTTTAGTGACGGGCAAATATAAAAATAAATCAAACCCCAATAATATTGGTGATATTATGGACATGCCACAAGAAGTTATGGATTTGATCCAGGAAGAG
>LNGD01000120.1 GCA_001587675.1 Candidatus Methanofastidiosum methylothiophilum | reverse complement strand
CTTACATTTGGGGCAGTACTCCCTCACATCTTTTGGAAAATTAATTGTGACTTCATTCTTCAAGAATAACTACCTCAACATCTTCACTATCTGCCATTGCGGTAAGAATTGAAACCAATTTATTAATCTTTTCATCGTTTAAGTCTTTGTTTATTATTTCAATCCGCAACATAGGCACTACCAATCTTAGTATAAAAAGTGTTCAGAGCTAATTTTGTAAAATATTTTTCATAACATTCTTCACATAGTATATGAATGTCTTCCTTCAATTCGCACTTGCAGATAATGCATTTGTTGTCCATATGGATGGTGTCGCCATCCATATTTATAAGTATTTCTCTTTAATGATTTACAGATTGGATCTAGGATAAACTTTATAAATAATTTAGTAACACGAATTTATGATACGTGCTACTATTGAAACGTGTCAAGGTGACATAAATGGGAAAATACAACAAAATTATAGCAATTGTGGCTGTTCTATTAATTACTTTTAGTTTTTTAGGTTGTACACAAAATCTTAATTCGCCACAGAAAAGCAGTACTAAAGAAATAGTTGATATGAGGGGCGTGACTGTGACGATACCATCTGACCCTCAAAGAGTTGTCATTGTCGATAAAGGCTTTATATTACAAAGCATGGTCGCAATAGGTGTTCAGGATAAAATCGTTGCAAGTGGGGGAATGCTCTCTTCAACAAATGAAAAAGCAGATGATAGAGATAGTCTTTATCTATTCCCCAAGATATTGGAACTCCCAAACATAGGGTATACCTTTGGTGGATTTAATTTTGAAACATTAATATCAGCAAAACCTGATCTAGTTCTTTGGGCAAATTCTGAGTATATAAAAGACAACGAGATTACTAAAGAAGCGATGAAGAAAATTGAAACTGAACTTAAAATACCTCTTGTAGTGATTAATACTCCTGGGGCTTACGATAATCCTACAATGGAAAAGCAGTATGAAGGTCTTATGATAATCGGAAAAGTATTTGGCAAGGAAAAGCGTGCACAAGAGATAATTAACTATACAAAGTCCCAAATAGAAATGATTTACAATAGGACTAAAGACATAAAGGATTCCGAAAAACCATCAACCATGTACTTAGGCCTTAGAAATGATGACAGTGTTGGGGTTGTATGGGGAAAGAACTATGGTGATGCAAAGTTCGCTGAAGAAGTTGCAAACATAAAAAATGTTTACAATGAGCCCAATAGACAAATAATGTCTGCAGAGCAAATAATTGCATTGAATCCAGATGTTATAATATTAGCTACAAATTCAGTTCTGCCAGATATAAATATTTTATCGACTAATTCAAAATACAGTTCATTGCAGAACGTCAACGCTGTAAAAAATAAAAGAATAGGTTCATTGGGTCTTTTAACATGGTGGGGTGACTTCAAACTTGATTATCCAACTATCATGCTCATATCAGCAAAGACCGTTTACCCGGATAAGTTTAAGGACATAAAAGTTAACAAATGGGTAAATGATTATCACAAAAAACTATATGGACTAAATGATGAGCAATCACAAAGACTCAAAGAAATTCAATTATTAGCTTGGATGGACTCAAATGACTTTTAATTATAAAAATTTTTATTCTGAAATTGATTGGAGTTCCTATTGGGATAAAACAATCAATTTTTCCTTTTCTAATAATGGCGACTATGAAAATTATTATAATGATAAACAACGTGCCTTATCCTACGATAATTCTAAACTAATTAAAGAAGATGGGGAAAAAAGAGCCAAGGAATTTAACTTTGATAAAAAATACAGGGTTCTTGATATAGGTGCAGGACCTGGTGTTTTGGCAATCCCCTTGGCTAGATATATAAAGAAAGTAACTGTTGTAGAGCCTTCTGCATCAATGATTGATCTTCTAAAAAAACATATGATCGATGAAGGATTGACAAATATCGAAATCTTCAAATCAAAGTGGGAAGACTTTGACAAGGACGCAATAGAAAAGCACGATGTTGTCATTGCTTCCTATTCATTGAGCATGCAAAATATAAAGAGCTGTTTATTAAAAATGGAAGAATGCTCTATTAAAGAGGTAATTCTATACTGGTTTTCTGGTATTACTTCTTGGGAGAAATTATACTTAGATTTGTATCCAAAAATTTATGGTAGGGAGTATATTCCAACTCCTAAATGTAATATCCTCTATAATATTCTCTATAATATGGGTAGGAATCCCAGTATTACATATCTAAAAGGTACCTCTTTTCCAAAAATATATGAAAGTATCGATCAATCTGTTCAAGACATAAAACTTCGTTTAAGAATATTTGAGTCTATCTACGATGAATATCTCAAAAAATATGCCGAATCTAAATTAAGAAAATTAGATGGAAAATATATTTGGGATGATGATACCAATTACGTGAGGATTAGTTGGTCTGCTAAAAATATAGGTGATTAAATGATTTCTGATGCAAATAAAAAAACTGAATTTTTAATTATTTCATTATTTCTGCTTATAATTGGGATGATTATAGCTGTAACTAGAGGTGCGTACAATATCCCAATTATTGATGTATTCTATACGATTATTTATAAAGCAGGAATAGAAATCATTCCTGAGTTTAACAATGAGCTTGTAGTATGGCAGATAAGACTACCTAGGATATTTCTTTCAGTAGTAGTTGGAATTGCCCTAGCAACTGCAGGAACAGTCTATCAAGGAGTATTTCGTAATCCTCTTGTAGAACCTTATCTCTTGGGTGTATCTTCTGCCGCTGCATTTGGAGCAGCAATATCGATTGTTCTTCATTTAAGCTTCCTGTCATTGCAACTGACTTCATTTGCATTCGGGATGATTGCAATGATTTTAGCTTATACCCTAGCCACCGTTAAGAAGGAAACCCCACTGATTAATCTAATACTTGCAGGAATAGTAGTAAGCGCAATTTTTTCTGCAGGGCTTTCTTATCTAAAAATGACTGCTGGGTACAGAGAATTACGTGATTTAGTATTTTGGTTAATGGGAGGACTTTACACCGCCAAATGGGGGGATGTGGTTTTACTTTTCATGCTGGTGGGCATATCCTTCTTTGTACTATGGAGTCTTAGTTGGAAGCTTAATGTCTTGACAATGGGTGATGAAGAAGCCCAGTCTCTTGGGATATCTGTTAAGAAAATTAAAGCATTATGTATACTACTTGCTACTTTTATAACTTCTATAGCGATTGGAACTGTTGGTATAATAGCTTGGGTAGGATTAATAATCCCTCATATGGCTAGAATGACAATTGGACCCGATCATCGTTATTTGATACCTGCATCAGCAATAATAGGTAGCTTATTTTTACTTATATGCGATACTCTGGCTAGAACTTTAACTTCTGGAGAGATTCCAATTAGTGTTTTAACTTCTGTAATTGCTGCACCTTATCTTATTTTCCTTGTAAGAAAAAATAGAAATCTATACTTTGGGTGATATAATTGATTAATATAAATAATTTGTCGTTTAACTATGGGGCTTTCAAAGTTTTAGAAGACGTATCTTTTTCGTTAGAAAAAGGAAAGTTATGTGCACTATTTGGTCCAAATGGTTCTGGTAAATCGACTTTGCTTAAGTGTTTAGCCGGTCTCAATAAGGTAAGTAATGGAGAAGTCTTCATTAATGGAGGAAATTTAAATAGCTATACTCCAAAAGAATTGGCTAGACTAGTTGCATATGTTCCGCAAGAGCATAAACCTCCTTTTCCTTTTAAAGTGAAAGAAGTTGTGTTGATGGGGCGAACACCACATTTAGGTGGATTTTTTAGTCCTTCAAAAGCTGACTTAGATTATACCGATTATGCTATGAATATTATAGGCATCGATAATATAGCTGAGAGGTATTATACGGAACTTAGTGGGGGACAAAGGCAATTAGTCCTTTTAGCAAGATCATTTGCCCAGAATACGCCTATAATGTTACTTGATGAGCCTACATCGGCTCTTGATTTTAAAAATCAAATAAACATCTGGAAAATTCTAAAATCATTAGCCTCTAAAGGAAAAACTGTAGTGGTATGTACACATGATCCTAACTATGTTTCTTGGTTTTGTGATACAGTTGTCTTTATTAAAGAGGGCAACTTAGTTAAATTTGGAGATTCAAAAGAAGTAATGGATAATGATATACTTAAGTTACTATATGGGGATATATGTTCGATAGAACCTATTTTAGACATGAAGGTTATTATTCCGTCTTTATCTCGAATTACTTAAATATTGACATAAAAGTTTGCATAGTGCCCTATCCTTTAATTATTTCCTTTTCCTTTCATTAAAAAACTTCTAAATTTATCGCTTTTCTGAGATTTCAAGCACTTCAAGATTTAAGCTCATTTGATTTACTCTTCTAGCATTAACATTTTGGATGAAGGCAATCTCACTTGACCTAAGGCCAAGTTCCTTTGACCTTATTA
>LNGD01000119.1 GCA_001587675.1 Candidatus Methanofastidiosum methylothiophilum | reverse complement strand
ATTGGGATGCATCCTGCTGAATTTCATCACTTAGTAATGGATTTTGGCAAAGATAGAGCCTATGAAATTGCTCTGGAAGCGTTAAACGAAATTGAAAATAGAATTTCTGAAAGGAGAGCTTTTGGGATTGGTGAGGTCGGAAGGCCCCATTACGAAGTTGACAGTGAAGTCATTGAAATCTCAAATCAATTTCTTATTGATGTGTTAAAGATTTCAAAGAAACTTAATTGCCCCATACAACTTCATACTGAAACATTCGATCAAGAAAAATTTATTGAAATCGGGGAGATGGCAAAAAAATATGGAAAGGCAGGGAAGGTAATAAAGCATTTCTCACCTCCAATGGTTTCCTTATGTGAAAAAATTGGGATCTACCCTTCGATCATTGCAAGAGAAAAAAATATTTTGAAGGCATGTTCCGAAGGAAGAAGATTTTTGATGGAAACTGACTATATTGATGACAATGAGAGGCCAGGTGCTGTTGTAGGTCCTAAAACTGTTCCAAGGACAACTAAAAAACTTCTTGAGAATAGTATTTTGACTAAAGAAGATGTTGATTATATCCACCGATATCTTGTAGAAGAGATTTACGAAATAGAACTTATTTAATGTTCCTGTAACACATTCTCTTTTCAGTTGAAAGACCTTCTACTTTTGATAGAATTTGCTTATTTTTCTGTATTTCTTTGTTTTTCTTTTTCTCGCTGACACCCATCATAAATATATTTGAGCCCGCAATGATGAAGGCGACAGCAATCATTGTAGCCCCTGACATCTGGTAGAAGTCTGCAGAGGAGGTATTCATAGCTATTGATAATCCAAATAGTATCCCAACAGCTAGGACAACTATGCCAACAATCCACTTAAGTATATAAAGCGCCATCTAAGTAAAGAAAATAATACAAAAATATATAAATCTTTTCTTTTGGTTGGGAAAAATCTTAAATAATACGCAATTAATTGAGATATATACTTCCAGTATAGTGTATTGGTGGCCTTATGAAAAAAATAATTGTGCTTTTAATCATTATTTTTAGCATATTTAGCCAAATCCCAATTTTAGGCCAGGAAGATTTCGCCTGCATGGGATGCACAATAGACGTAGAGGTAGCTGAAAACTCAGAACATGTTACTTTAAGAATGATATTCTTAAATTTGGGACTACCTGATTTTAATGGTTTTTCATTGTATGTTCCCGGTAAAGTAAATAATCTGAAAGTTCTTGATGAAGCAGGAAATATTTTAGAGTCCTCTTCGTCACCTATCGGGAAAGAAACATTTGTTAAATTCTATTTTGCTAATAGTATAAAGCTTGGGGAAAAAATAATAGTTAGAATCGATTATGATGTAAATGATTTGATAAATAAAGGAGAATACTACTCTCTTAGCTTTCCATTTGAATCTCCCTGTGATATAAGATATCTAAAAATGTCTTTTAACTTTGAAAAGGGTATCCCAGTTCTTCCAGAATTTGATCCTATGCCGTCGAGAGTAGAACATGGAGACAACAAAGTTTCTGTAGTCTGGTACAAAGAAGACGTCAAAGAAGGAGAAAAATATAGTTTCAATGCAAATTATGACGAAAAATATGCTGCTTTGAGGCAGATAAAAATTGAAGATCTCCCCAAGGAAGAAACTCCTTCTAATCCTGCAATGTATATACTTATGTCAACAGCCATTATTTTCTTTGGATTAATTGCTATTCTCCTGATTACTAGAAAGAAAGGCTATAAAAAGATTGAAGTTGCTTTGACAGTGCTTGAACCCAGAGAATCAAAAATATTGAAGATAATCTCAGATAATGGCGGTTCAATGACCCAAGCCAAGCTGTATGAACAGACAACATTCTTTTCAAAACCCACTTTGTCAAGAGTCTTGGATAAACTTCTTCAGAGGAAACTTATAGAGAAGGAAGAAAAGGGAAGAACGAATATCATTAAACTTGGAGAGAAACTTAGAGATTAAACAAAACAGATAAAAGATAGTTTCTTAGTCATTTTTTATATGATAAAGAAATCACTAATACTACTTATTGCAAATACTTTTTCCCGTGTAGCAAATTATCTATTTACACTTTTTACAGCAAATATCCTTTTACTTAGTGAATATGGACTTCTATCGGCAATAATGCCTTTTCAATCATTAATCTTAGTGCTTTCCTCGTTTGGCATAGCACCTTCTGTATCAAGGTTCACATCTATTTTTGAATCTGAAGACAAAAAGGAAAAAATCTCCTCATCTCTCTTATTTGTTCCTATAGGATTCTTTTTTCTCTTAATATTATTTATTCTATTCCCTATAATCAAGAGTTTTTATTCCCCAAATATCCAAGAAGGTATCGACGTTCCTTTAAAAATAATCCTTCTAGTAATCCCGCTTGGTGTGCTATTTTCAGTTTTTACAGGAATTTTACTGGGGATAAAAAAAGTAAATTATATGGCAATATCAATATTTGCACTTTCATTTTCCTATTTCTTGCTTTCATTACCACTTTCATACATATTTAGAGTTCCAGGCGCATCTGCCTCTCTAGTAGGAGGTTATTTAGTTGGAATATTGGCCTCCTTTTTTTTAGTTACTAAGAGTGGTGTCAATCTAAAAATAAAAAGGACAGATGCGAAAGAATTTAAAAAAATTTTCAAGTTTGCAATGCCTGTTTCAATATTTTCTTTGAGTCTTGTATTGTTATTTAATGCGGATATTTACATGCTCGCACACTTTTTTGGCCCTGAAACAGTTGGAATTTATGGAATGGCATCGCCAACTGCAGGAATAATACCATCATTTGCAATAGCCCTTTCCGCTGTTTTACTCCCCGAACTCTCTAAAGTAAAGAATCCAGGTAAAGATGAGATCTACAAAATATTAAATTCGTTGAAAGCATCATTTGAGATTACAATGCCTATAGCACTTTCCCTTTTTGCATTTTCAAATCCAATAATATTCTTTCTTTTTGGAGTAAAAGAAGGGGGAGTGGTACTAAAGTTACTTTCAATCGCCATGCTATTCTATTCAATATTTTACGTAGCTTCAACTTCACTCCAAGCTATGAATAAACAAGCTATACCGATGAAAATAACGGTTCTTATAGCCGGGATAAACGTTATTCTAAATTATATACTTATACCAAAATATAACATCAATGGAGCTGCTTTTGCTACTATGTTGTCTTGTATAATAGGAATGTTTCTGATAATCAAAAGCTTAGGAGTATCGTTTGTACCGGACAAAAGAGTTTCATTTTTATTCTTTCCAATATTTATCCTAATGATGATTTTTGAAAATTACGTTGGACTCTTTAATTCGAGAATCACAAACTTATTAGTCTATGGAGGATTTGGCACGCCACTGATTTTAGGTTACTTTTATTATCTTAAAACAAAATGGAAATAAACTAAGATTTTTGGTTTATTGAATCAAAGTAAGACTTTGTGAATATTTTCAATATTGTAAAACCTGTATAGGGAGATTGGTAAATGTTACAGTACTCTTCAATTTTTCTACCGTCAAATTCAATATTTTTTATTTTTTCTTTGAATTCCTTCAAAGGCATTTTAACTTTGACACCATTAACATTCAGTACTATAGGTATTGGAGAAATAATTTTATCTATTCCTTCAACGTTCTCTTCAAGGATTTTCTTAAGGTATATAGGCTCTAAAATTAATGGGTCCTCTTCAATTTCTCTTCTTCTCTTTTCAACAGCCTTTGAAATTTCTCCCACCATCACATCAAATAGGTCAAGGTCAAATTTCTGGCGTAATCTTTGACTTCTTCGTCCAATGCCACCAACATAGTATTGGAGACCCTCAACGTTGAATATTTCAGGCCCACCAAGAACCACCACAGGTATATTGATATCCATGAAAAGATGCGTTTTTTTTCTAAGACATCGACTAAAGTTTCCAAGGGAATAGACTGCTACATCTGCCTCCTCTATCATTCCCTTTTCGGTAGCAGTTATCTGATTTATCCTTTGCCCAACGCCTCTTGCAAGCCCCATAACGTTTGTAACTGCACCGTTTCGCCTAATGTACTCAGATATATCACAGACTGGGTGAGGAAGATGATGCTTACCAAGGGAAGGTGCAACTATGGTTATTTCGGAGCCCGCAAGAGGAACTTCTACTAATTTTCCCCTTAGTTCTTTTGCTTTTTTTACAATTAGATCATAGTCTTCACCAGGAACTGCAATAATAAGTGTAATATCAATCTGTGTTACATTTTTTTGGATAAGGAATCCTCCAAGATCATCCACTAAATCCTCTAACTCATCTGCCCTGTGAAGGCCCCCTTCAAATAAAGCCATCTTAAACATTGTAAATCACCTAATCCCTCTCATGCATTTTCTGGGCAAGTTTTTTGCTTTCTTCAGATAGAGCGTTTTCACTTGAGGCAACTGTAATTGTTTTTTCTGCTGAAAGTATGTACTTG
>LNGD01000118.1 GCA_001587675.1 Candidatus Methanofastidiosum methylothiophilum | reverse complement strand
TCTCAGAATTGATTATGGTAAGTTAGAAAATACAGTTGAAAAATTAGCGGCTATATTAGGAACAAGAGGGAAGGCCGTAATGGCCCTTTCAGATGAATCTTTTCCAGCCCGGATAATTGATGACAAAGAGAAACTTAGAGAGGTAAATGAGATAATAAGGAAGGAAAAAGAACGAATATCTGTGCCTCTTTTTTATTATATCCGAGAAAAGAGGCGAGAAGAAATCCTCACTATACTAAAGAAAGTCAGAAAAGAGGATAAGGTAGCCAAGACCCAATTATCTGAAAAATTAAGTAATTTAACTTTAAATCCTATTACCGGCATTCCTATATTTTTAGGAATAGTTTTACTACTTTACGAATTTGTCGGATTTTTGGGCGCTCAAGTAATGGTTGAATTTCTTGAAGAGAAGTTATTTGGAGAGTTATTAAATCCTGCCTTAATAATAATCTTTGAAAATTTCATTCACAATGATTTTGTTTCTAGAATGTTTGTTGGTGAATTTGGTATAATAACAATGGCGTTAACATACGCTATTGCTATTATATTCCCGATTGTACTTACTTTTTTCATAGCTTTTGGACTTTTGGAGGACTCAGGTTATTTCCCTAGACTTGCCGTTATGGGAAATAAACCATTAAAAGTCTTAGGATTAAACGGAAAGGCAATTCTTCCACTAATTTTAGGTTGTGGGTGTGTAACAATGGCCACAATCACTGTTAGGACCCTTGACACAAAAAAAGAGAGGATAATAGCTACACTGCTCTTAGCCCTAGGCGTCCCATGCTCTGCCCAAATTGCAGTTGTCTTCGCAATGGCTTCGGCACTTTCATTTAAGGCTTTGCTGTTTATATTTTCCGTAGTTTTGATTCAACTAATTGTCGTCGGCATATTCTCTTCCAGAATTATCAAAGGACATTCTTCAGATTTTATAATGGAGTTACCTCCGCTTAGAATTCCAAAAATATCTAATATTCTTTATAAGACTGCTATGAGATTAGAATGGTATGTTAAGGAAGTAATACCTATATTCATATTAGGCACTCTATTCCTATTTTTCTTTAACGAATTCAAGATATTAGTAATAATAGAGGATATATTCTCTCCATTTGTGGTGGGGGTCCTTGACCTGCCAAGAGAAGCAGCCAGAGCATTTTTGATGGGATTCTTTAGGAGGGACTACGGAGCCGCAGGATTATTCCAGTTGCAGGATTTAGGATTAATGTCAAAAGTTCAGACTGTTGTAAGTTTGATTGTAATCACATTGTTCGTTCCATGCATTGCGAATTTATTTGTTATAATCAAAGAAAGAGGATTAAAAATAGCTTTAATGATATTTGTCTTTGTATTACTCTATTCTATAATGATTGGAGGAATAACAAATTTATTCTTAAAATACACTGGAATTATGTTTTAGAGGGATTATATGTTAGAAGAAATTATAGAAGAATCATTGGAGTATATCTGGACACTCAAAGAACAAAATGATGAATTTGTCGATACTTTTATCAGAGGTATTAATTCTAGATGTAACTTTTCTCAAATTTCAAAAGATTTGTCACCAGAAGAAGTTCTGAAAAATCTTGAAAAAGAAGGTTATATTGATATAGAAGACAATAAAATTAAGTTCCAAAAGAAAGGAGAAGAAATCGGTAAGAAAATTATTCGAAGACATAGGCTCACTGAAAGATTACTTAAAGATATATTGCAGATGACTATAGATGAGATCGAGGAGCCTGCATGTAGGTTAGAACACACAATCACTGAAGGATTAGAGGACTCTATATGCACACTTTTAGGTCATCCAAGTGTTTGCCCACATGGCCTTGAGATCCCTGAGGGCAACTGCTGTAAGGACGTTTCAAAAGTACTAGAGCCAGTTATTATTTCACTTGACGATATGGAAGCAGGGAGTGAAGGAAAAATAATGTATCTTGTCACTAAGAGCCATCCAAGACTTCAAAGACTTTCGACACTAGGATTAAGCCCTGGTGCAAAAATTAGGATTCTTCAAACATTTCCAACTTTTGTAGTGCAGATTGATGAAACTCAAATAGCACTAGAGAAAAGTATTGCCAAGGATATTTTTGTAAGAAAGACTAACGGACATCAACACCGCCATAGGCACAGAAGAGGATTCTTCTAGTTCAGCGAATATTCTTAGTTAGTAATAAATATAAACAATGTAATCCTAATATATAGTTGAAGGAGGTTAGAAAATGGCCGAAAAAGCAAGCATATCAATGGCTGAAAGAAATAAAATTATAATGGATTTAAGAAAACAATTTACTGAGAAATATGTTGTAGAGCTAAAAGAGCAGCATCCTGATTGGTCTGATTCTAAAATAAGAGGTGTAGCAGAGACTATGGCCCAAAAGGAAGTTTCAAAAAATACTCAATGGAATGTAGACGTAGTGGAAAAAGGCAAGACAGTTTACAAAGCTGGAAAGGGCGAAGAAACAATTGTAAAGAAAGAACCGTCTACAATTAAGACAGAAACAGTTACACCACAATCAACTACAAAAACCCCTCTACCAAAGAAGACTGTTAAAGATATTCTTTCCGATGTATTCAAAAAGAAGAAATAAAGACTATTATATTTTATTTTTCTTAAGATCCATTTATTTCATTAATATTAACCAAGAACTACGCTAACTATAACCTTAGAATTCCTAATTACATTAATATATTTTAAGGTGATAATTTGACGATAGAAAGAAAAATTAGTAAAATTTTTAAGATGGACGATGAAACCTGGAAGAGACATTCTAATCCTTGGAGTGTTTTAACAAGAAATACAGTAACTCCGATACTTGTTATAGCATTATGGAGCAGGGTATGGTTTGGTCAGTATTCAATTATTCTTATTATTTTAAGTTTGATTTGGATGTACATAAATCCTAGAATATTCAAATCACCTAAATCAACAAATAATTGGGCATCTAAAGGAGTATTTGGAGAGCGGATATGGCTTAATCGTGACAATATACCGGTGCCAGATTACCATAGAAAATTACCAAATATCTTAAGCATCATCTCAGGAATTGGATTTATATTTGTTATATGGGGGACTTACAAGCTTGACATATGGCCGATTTTATTTGGAGGAGTTTTACAATATTTAGCTAAGTTATGGTTTGTTGATAGAATGGTCTGGCTTTATGAAGATATGAAACATTTACCTGAATATGAAAAATATAGTATTAGTTAGTCATTATATTAAAAAAGTTTCACCAAAGGGAATTGAAGAAGATGAAATCTAAAAATTAAGTAAAAAAATATTGCCATAATTTGAGAAAGATTTATTACTTTCAAAAACAAAATATACCCAATGATTAAGAGCATCATTCTTAGGCGCCCCGTTTTAGTTGTTTTTAATGTTACAAGAAGATGCAACTCTATATGCACTATGTGCGGTATATGGAAGACGCCATCTAAGATTAGTGAAGAGTTAACTTTTGAGGAAATTAAAACTATTTTCAAAGATTTAAAGTCCTACGGAATTAAACATGTATTTTTGCAGGGCGGTGAACCCCTATTGAGAACGGACATAGTGCAAATAGTTGAGGTGATGCTAGAGCTAAAACTAAATCCCTCTATTATTACAAATGGACTTTTATTAAAGGAAGATATTTCACAAAGATTGGCAAAATTGAAATGTAACGTTGGTATTAGTCTTGATACCTTGGATCAAAATAAATATTTTAAAATAAGAGGAGTTGACGGTCTAAAAATAGTTTTGGGCAACATTGAAAGAATAAGCCATATAAAATCTAGAAAAGGCTCTTGGAATATTACCTCGACTATAAGTAAAATTAATTATGGCGAAGCAAAAGATCTATATTTATTTGCAAAACAGAAAGGTTTTGATTATCAAGCATTTCCTTACAACTATTCTTTATGTCATTCTAGTGCTTTAGATGATGATCTAGCCTATGATAAGGAGCCTGAAAAAATAATCGATTCTTTCAAAGTATTAAGTAAATTAGCTGAAGAAGATGGTCTGATTTTTAATAAATTATTATATGACGAGGCAATAAAATATCTTGAAGGAGATTATTGTGTCCCATGTGATGCGATGAAGAATTCAATCTTGATTAATCAGGCTGGAATGGTTTCTCAATGTCTTGAATTTAAGCCATCTTTAAATCTAAAAAACGTTAGGATTAAAGAGGCACTTTCCAAGTTAGATTACTCAAAAGTACAAAATTGCTATATGAAAACTCCATGTTTTTATGGGTGTACTAGGGCCGCAGGTTTATTCAAAAGAAAAAGTCCAGAGATTTTCTTATATTCATTATTACATCCAAGGGCAGCATTTAATTATGTCAAATCTTATTTTTGAGAAATCCATATCTAAATATCTTTATATACTGATTGAAATAGTTCTGCTTTGTTGCATAATTCTACTCAAAACGACACTTATCTCTAACTTGTCCCTCTTTTACCTTTACTTTACACTAG
>LNGD01000117.1 GCA_001587675.1 Candidatus Methanofastidiosum methylothiophilum | reverse complement strand
CTAAGCCACCCCGGCAGGTGAGATTAAATGAACTATGGCCCAACCTTTTTAAGATTTGCTATTTAGTCACTATTTCCGTATTATAGAACAATAATTTACTATCCTATTATATTCGCAAGAAAGAATATAGATTTTTCTTTCATTTGAAGGTCACAATATATCTGTTATAGATTCCTCCAAAATAAATTAGAAAAGAAAAATAAAAAATAAATTATAATACGCCGACTATTACTACGAAATAAGCGTTAAAATAGGAAAATATAGCTCAAGATGTTTCACAATATTTTAATTGTCATGATTTAATCTTAAAAAAGAAAAAATAAATTAAAATTTAAGGTACAACGAACTCAAATGTTATTTTTTCAAACACCCGTTTGGCGAGTATGTAGCTATCTTTATCTAGTAAGTGCCTAAAGGAACAGTTGGCCCCAGTAAAGTTAGCAGAGTATGTTCCAATATTATGTGATGACAATTTCTGTGTTTCTGGAGTAATCTCGACAGTTATGCCTTCTGGTAACCCATCAATTTTATTCTTACATCATTCTGTGTGAAGGCCCTTTGTTCTCAAGGTTAAAGCAATACCAACTGATTACCTGGGGACATCTAGAATTATGAAATGACTTTACCATTCTGGATAACAGCAGGCCCACCAGAAACAGAAAATATCTAAGCCTATATTTGAGTATAGAGTATTTGGAAGAGTGTTTTCTTTCTAGGTGTCAAGCTGTAAAATATATCTTTAATTAATTATTATTGTTTTGCAATATCTCCATTAGCTTACCAATAGGGAGTGATGGCACTGAGCAGTTGCATGTATAGTGGAATCCTATATCTACTCGATTGATATCACATCTACCGGTATTAGTTGTTACATGCCCATACTGAAGTCCCCAGTATTCAGATGACAAATATCCTCTATCGATACAAGGACTACTTAAAGAAAGATAGTAATCGCCGAGAGGACCACTAGTAAATCTTGGATCCTCAGATATGCATCCTGCCCCTGGGCCTTTGCCAGAAAGAACTGCGCCCCATTCATCACCATTGCCCCAGGAGTTACAGTAAATAATGGAGTTTGAAGGATGATCCGACACTGAAAATCCCAATCCAGGGTTGCCAAATAATGAGTTATTACTTGCAAGGCAGTTTACTAGTGTTGTATTATCACAAGGAAGATTAACAGCAAAACCAGCACCACCTGTTCCATTTGAAACAGTGCAGTTCTCTATTGAATTGTAATCGCCATGAATAATGTATATACCAACACCACCGTTTTTATAGGCAAGACAGTTAAAAATTCTATTCGAGTCGCCCGCTACAACTATGCCGCCATTTAGAGCATCGGCAGCCTGATTATCATGTGCAATACAATTTTTTATTATAGAATTGTTTCCAATCCCTACTATACCCGAATATAAGTTATTTCTGGAGATACAGTTCTCAATTAAGCTATTGTTCGTGATGAAAATCCCTGAAAAAAAGTTTTGTGCGGTCAAGTTTTTTACCATTGAGTTATTTCCAGATATAGAAATAGAACTCTGGCCGCCTCCGTCTAATATGGTGGTGTAAGGATTATCCCCAATAATAGAAATATTAGTTACTGTGGTGAGAATACCTCCAGAAACACTATATGTTCCTGCGTGGACATATATTGTACTTCCTGCGGGTGCAGACTCGATAATAGACTTGATATCATCTCCAGGATATACGTGATAAACGCCGGAAGAAACTGGCATTATAAAAATAATTAAGCTAGAAATCAAACAAACAGTCATAAAAATAGAACGAAAATTTTTCATGAATATTAGATGGAATAAAATATTTAAAAAATTTACTGATAAAATAATTAAAAAATTTAAGAAAATATAAAATAAATTTATTTTTCGCAATGTGGTTTGTGGATTCTGTGACCGCATGCATTACCTGGGCACCATCCGGCTGATGCAATAACACCACCCATGATGTTAAATCCAAGGCCTGTCTTACCGAATTCATTTGCTGCATCTTCTTCGGCTGCAAATCCTTCGACATCGTTGCCATTTGCAAACTCGATTGCTGCCTTTTCAAGGGCTAGCTGTGCCTGCTCGTTCAATACTGCGTTTGCATATGCATCTTCATCGGCACCGGCAATAGCGCCAACGCCAAATGATGCGATCATTGCAACTGCAATAAACAAGGCTAATATTTTCTTCATAGTTTAACCTCCTTGTTAAGCTGATAGTATTTTAATTTTGGCTTTATATATAGTTGTTGTGTAAAACGTCAATAATTAATATAATTTAGAGTAATATTGTAACTTATTTTATTTTAAATAGTTCTACAACGTTTCACAATGTTTCATTTAATAAAAATATTAGTTTAAATCTAAAAATAATCAAAAATATAATCTATTTGCTAAAATAAAGGTCAATTTAATCATATTATTTTTATGAAGATTGAATTTGCGAAATATTCAAAATATCTTAATAAAATTTATATATAAAGAATAGAATTATTATTCATGTCAAAACTTTCCGTATATTTTTTAATGTCAATACTGGCGCTTAGCCTGATATCAATTTCACCAATATCCTCCCAACAAGAAGTCTATGTAATTTCTAACAATATCGATGTGGCTGCAAAGCCGTTGTTGGAAGATTACTTTAGAGGATTTGGCCTATTCCCAGAATTTCTATCGCCTGATGAATTTGAACAATTGAGAGGTGCAAAGCTAATTCTCATTCTAGGAGGTCCTGCAGCCCCATATGGAACAGGCGATATAGTGAGACGTTATTTGGACAATCTTGAAATTGATTTTATAAGGCAGCCTGGTCAGAAGTTCACATTTATAAAGAATGACCAGTACGGCTACGCTGAAAAAGTTATCATAATTGCAGGCGCTGAAAGAGAAAAAACATACGAGGAAGTATTTAATTTAGTCAATGGGTCAAATATTGAATTCCAAAATGCCGTTAAAACGGCCTCAGAAGGAAAGGTCAATATAAAGGACCTCCCTTTGATACTTGCAGGTATATCTTATGACACTGAAACTGTTAATAAAGAAGCCCATATCCATCTTTCAATTCAAAACTACGGCAAGGGAAAGGCTACAAATGTCATAATCGAAATATCAAATGACTACTACTCAAATTTCTATCTTGACAGTGTGGATCCAGTGATTAAAGTAGAAGGTAACAAATTCTATATTGGTGACGTTGCCGGCGGAGAAGTTGTAAAACTTGATATAAATCTTAAAGCAAAGGAATCGGGTAACTACTCCGGCACAATCTCATATACCTATAACGAGCTGGGATCAAGTGCAAAGATACGGGATTTAACAACTAGGGTCCCATAAAATTTCTTTTTTTAATAACCATTATCTTTAAATATCGTTTTTAGGAGTTCATTTTACGAGCAAAGGGAATATTATGAAAAAAAGAATACTAAATATTATATTACTATCATTTTTAATCACTAGTTTATTTGGAACTTTAGCAGTTTCAGCTGAAGATACAATAAACATCAAATTTTTTAAGACTGAAGGCTGTGAAAAATGCGCAGCCGCTAAGGTCACTTTAGATGCACTTGCGGCAGGCGACTACAAAGGGAAGCTCAATATAACTGAAATAGAAACATTCACTTCTTCAGGATACAAAGAGTTCAAAGATTACGGGTTTAGCATTACACCTGCCATGGTCATTAACGGCGCCATAAAACTCGAAGGTATCAGTCAGCTTGACGAACAGTCTTTAAGAGTAATTTTTGATTCTATTCTAACTCCTACTACTACAACTCCAGAAGCGCCAACTGTAACTCCGAAACAAAGCTCCAAACAGATTAGATTCTTCTATGAAGAGGGATGCGAATACTGTAAAGCGTCCAAAGCAAAAATGTATGCCCTTATAGATGAAAAGGACTACAACATTTCAGTTGTGGAGGTTGACGTATACACTCCAGCAGGATACAAAGAGTTCACGGAGGCCGGATTTAAGATTGTACCCGCCGTTATCGTTTGCGGCTCTACAAAACTTGAAGGAACTAATGAAGTTGACCCAAAAATGCGGAGTGCAATTGAAGGATGCCTTGCAGGAAAGCCAACAACAAATGGCGGAGTAAGCACTATCACTATGTTGGGAGCGCTAGGTGCAGGGTTCTTTTCAAGTTTTTCACCTTGCCTGCTTGCAGTTCTATCATTTATCATAGCTTACACTGCAGGTACAAGCAAGAAATCAATCATGATACTATTAAAATCAATATTCTTTGGGCTTGGAATTACAACATCGTATGTGCTTGTTGCCATCATGTTTCTAAAGTTGGGCCAGGCCATACCAGACACATACAAATATCTAATTTCTCTATTTGGTGCAATAATCACATTCGTTCTTGGATTAAACCTAATTAACAGCGGACTAGACATAGTAGAGCTGCCTATAACTACAAAGTTCTTTGCCCAGAAGATGACACACAAACTTGCCCTATCATATGGACTG
>LNGD01000116.1 GCA_001587675.1 Candidatus Methanofastidiosum methylothiophilum | reverse complement strand
ATTTCTTTTGGACTTGGGAATCTGTCGTCAAATCTTGAAACATCTAACAAAGGTGGCAAATCTATTTCTATAAAAGAAATCAATAGCTTTTCAGGAATATTCCTCTCTTCCGTGGATATCAATAGCTTATTTGGAAATATTATTTCTTTTACTGTACCCTCAATCTTCATATTTTTATCCCTCTTTTTAAATAAAATATAATCTATAATAAAGTTAGTTTTAATCTGTCTGGTCTTGGTTCGTAGACATCTCCTTTTTGCTTGAGTTCATCAATTATCTTTCTTGTGAAAGAATCGCTTATGTTCTCTGCCCTAGCATCCTTGTATACTTCGTCCAACATTGCCCCTTCGTTGTTATTCTTCTTGTCCAAGCTTGATATGATGTCCATAATCACTGTTATCCTATCCCTCTGGGACTTTGGAGTTCCAGACATAATCATATCAATGTCTATCTCTCCCGTTTCTGTGTCTTTTGCCACATTCTCCATTGTGAATTTGTATAAATCTAGAATCCTTTCTGCGTCTGCTATATTTGCAGTTGTGGATAGTCTCATTCTTGCCCTAGACTCCACTAATCTTCTTAATGATTCCAGTTGCCTTGCAGTAATTGGTATTGGTTTTTCTCCTTCGGCACTTGGCTTCCTTAGCCCCACATAGTACTCATTTAGCTTTTCTTGTGCTTCTTCGGATAGGGCCACTTTCTTGCATTCTTTTGATGCGTATGCTATGTACTTTCTTAGCTTGTCTATGTCTAATGGGGGGTTTATCGCATCAGTTGCATTGTTCCACATCTTTTGTATGTGGTTTGCAAGTTTCTTATCATTGACTTCATTCGGGTCATCGGTCATTATGAATATCAAATCAAATCTTGATAAAAGAGTAGATTCTAGTTCTATCTGGTCCACTAGTGGTTTGTGCTTATCAAATCTCCCCCTCTTTGGATTTGCGGCGGCCAATATCGAAGCCCTAGCGTTTAGTGTTGCGATGATCCCTGCCTTCGCAATGCTTATGGTGTTGTGTAAAATTACTCCTTCTGCTATAAAAGTGTGGTAAGGTTCTACGGTAACATCATATACATATTTTTCTGTTTCATTTGGGAATTTTTCTACATTTGTTACTTCGCCTTTGCATATGTCATCTTTCACTACTAATGGCACTAATGTTCCCACTTGTATCCTTCTAGCTTCTGTTGTCGCTACCCCATCTTTTTCATATATATATATCGGGTGTTCTGGTGTTACTGTTATTTCCCTCCCATTTGAATATGTTATCCTTATAAATTCTTTTGGGGAGGAGTGTCTACTTACTTTTGTAATATTTGAATATGAGATAGTATTAAAATCCGTTGACATTATCCTAGGTTTTTCTTCCATCTCTAAAATTTGGCAATTTATGCCATTAATTATCTTATCCTTATTTTTTTCCATTAATCCATCGATGTATTGTCCAATTTTTTCTCTTTTGTCGTTAATTATTAATTCCAAACTTGAGTGGTAACTTTGCTGTTCCATTGCTTCGTGCACTGAAGATCTGTCGTCTTTTGACATCTTATCTATTTCATCAATACAGTTATGAACTACTAATCCATTTACTATAAAGTTATGTTCTTTGTCTATTGATAAATCAAATACTTTTCGAATACCAAGCCCTTCTTTTGATACTATCTTTGTCTTTCCCCATATTTCTCTATGCTTCAAAAATATTAATTCTTCCCCAGTTATTTTTTCTAATTCTTTCCACCCTTTAGTTGTTAAAACTTTGTGGTCTGGTGTTGCGATTAATTCTTTTCCGTTGTCTGTTTTTACCTTAATTACTTCTTTCTTGCCTTTGTAAATCTTTTTCTGGACATAATGCAATCCCTCTGTGCCATCTTTGTTGTAATTAATTACTAAGTCCCCTTTTTTGATATTCTTAATCTCGACTTCGCCTTCTAATGTCAATACTTTTTGGTTTTCTTCTATACAAGCTATTCCCTCGTCAGCAATTACTAATGCACCCGCCTCAAGCCCAAAGCCTCCTGTGAGTTCGTCTTTGATTACTGCCGCAGTCAATCCTGCTGAAGAAGTACCTTTTCCACTTGTATAGATTGATCTGGGGGCGGCATTGTTGACGAATTTTAGTACTTGGCTTTTCGCTATCCCTGGGTTACCGACTAGCAATATATTTGAACTACCCCTCAATCTTGTACCGTCACTCAATATCTTTTGTTCCCCAGAAAACAGCATGAGTGCTACTGCTTCCTTGACTTCTAATGCCCCGAATATTGCGGGGGCTATGGAATCCCTTATCATATTACATATCTCTGGGTTACTAGCAAGTTCAAGGAACTCTTCTTCCTCTTCTTCATCGGCTTCCAATTCTTCAGGTTGCTTTGACAACACTTTCATATTATTTATCTCAAATATCTTGCTGTATGTTGTCTTCTTTCCCATCTTTCCCTTTTCTTGGTATATCTTTATTACTCCGACAATCCTGACTACGGATCCTGCAACTGCTTTTTCTACTAAGTCCCCCCTCATCACACAATCTATGTCTCTTGGTAGTTGTCCCCCTCTTAATTTCTCTAATTTCTCTTGTATCTTCACCCCCTGCCAATCTGAAAAAGTTGAGGATTCCTCTATCAATTTAAAGGGGCCGTTCCTAGCACATTCTGGATTCTCGCATACTATTGGTTCTTTTAGAATTTCTCCGTCTTGCGTGATCGTTATATACTCCCTACATCTTTGACATTCAAAAATAGCTTCCCTTACTTCGGGCTTTACCTCGGAGATGAATCTTATTGTTCCCTCCAATTGGATCAATTTGTTTATATGCTTGGCACGTATATCTTTTATGTCTACCCTATCACATTTCACCAGATTGTCAAATCTTACTGTGAATACTTCCATTCTCTTTCCGTCATAATTGTGTGCTTCCGTGCAGAATTCTTCAAGCCCTAGATTTATTTCGGGTAGGTACCTTTTTGGATTGTTTACTAGGTCTGTTGCCAGTTGAAAATCAAAATCAATAATATCATCATAATTTACTTCCAAGGAGTATATCCCATTTGCATACATATGGTCAATTATCTTTGGGTATTTCGGGTCTTGTGTATCTGAGGATGTTGGGATATATGACCCTAGGAATTCCTTGAATCTTTCCGATATTTTACTCATATTTTTCCCCAATTGTTCTAGTTCAATATACTATAAAAAAGATAAAAAAGAGATTAACTCTTTTCTTGATTCTTCTTGAGTATCTTCAATATCGAATATATTGGAATGCTGTTCCTCTTCTCAAACGGGAATGTATCTATATCCCCTTTTAACTTTTCCTTTTGTGGTCCAGTATTTGAACACCAGTAGTTATACTTTGCGTCTAGTTTGCCCTCTATGTTGTCCCCGTATACTTCAATATCAACAACATTTCCACAGAACTCATTGTAGTTTATTGAGGTTCCTTTAGGATTCCCTCCACCTCGTCCGTAGTAAAAGTCTTGGTCTGTGATTATACCTACTTCGTTATTCTTTATGATATTATTCAAGATCTTGGTGTTCTCTACATTTCCCCCAAGTGATATGCCTCCGTACACTGTCTTTTCGATTATGTTCCCGTCTATTGTAACATTGGATGTTTTTCCTCCGTCATACCATTGTATCACGGCTATACCGTAGTCCATTCCACCTAACAAGTTGTTGTCTTTGACGAGAATGTTATCTGCGTCTGGGTATCCTGCAAAGTTTACCACCATTATGCCACAACTTGCCCAATCAACAGTTAATGGGCCACCTTCTACTATGTTTCCAATCACTTTAGAATTTGCCCCTGAGACCTGTATCCCATTTCTTAAATTGTTGGTGACCTTTATCCTGTTATTCTGGATTATTGAGGTAGTTCCAGTTGCCGATGCGTACCCTTGTGCAATACCATTTGGATTTGATACTGAATCTGAAAGAACTATTGTGAATCCATCAACTGTTACGGTTCCCAAGTTTGAATTGATCTTGATTACTTGGCTTGTTGGATTACCAATTATTGTCGTGGAATCCCTACCTCCAGAAGACACAAGCTTTAATCCTGATTTTTGGATATCTATACTCTCGTAGTATGTTCCAGGATTTACTATTACTTTTCCACCAACTGCAACGTTGTTTATTGCAGATTGGATTGATTCCCCCTCGTTGACATAGATTACATCAGGAGATATTGCAAAAATCGGAGATACTCCTAATGTTATTGCCAACAAACTAATAAAGATAGCTATCTCTTTTCTCATATTTATGCCTCTTTTGTTTATTCTTAGAATACCTATAAAAGGTTTTCTATAAGTTTACTACCAAGTTCCATACCTCGTTTGGTATTTGACTTGCCTTCTTTAATTTTCCATTGTACTCTTCTATTGCTTTTAAAGATTCTTCAAATTTCTTCTTTGAGAATTTTTTCTTACGAAATATCACTTTTTCACTTCTTATTTTTTATATATTCCATCAATTCCTTTGTGGGTTCATATAGTGTCACTATGTTGTTGTTGTATAGTTCTATCTCGTATTCGTAGGAAGATTTCTTTGCCATTTTCATT